>JAHBUW010000017.1 GCA_019637875.1 Pseudobdellovibrionaceae bacterium
GTAGGTCATCGCGCCGACCATGAGCGGCTCCAAATCCTCGAGCCGATCTTCGCGCAAAAGCAGATAGCCCACGCCATGTCCGGACATCATCCACTTGTGCCCGCCGCCCGCCGCGGCATCAAGACCCGAAGCCTGAAAGTCGAACGGGATGACGCCGGCCCCTTGGATAATATCCGCGCAGGTGAAGATACCCCGCGACCGGGCGAGCGTCGTGAGTTGTTGCAGGTCGATCCGCGCGCCGCTGCGGTACTGAACCCAGCTGGTCGCGATGATTTTGGTGCGCGGGGTGATCGCCCGTTCGATCGACTCGACCGGGGTGGAGAGATCCTTGCCGGAAGACACGACGACAAGTTTCGCCCCCGCTCTTTTCGCGGCGAGCGCCCACGGATAGTGATTCGAAGGATACTCCTGATCCCAAACGATGATCTCGTCGCCCGCCTTTAACCGGTAACCCAACGCCACTTGCGAAAGGGCCGCGGCGGTCGTTTGGAAGTAGGCGATCTCCGTCGTTTTCGCGCCCAGAAAACCCGCGAGCTCTTTCTTTGCGGCTTCGAGTTCAGGATGAAGCTTGAGCCAGGAAAAAGCGGCGTCAGTGAAATACGCCTCTTCGCAAAGACGCAGCTTCTCAAGCGCCGGACGGGACAACAGACTCTGTCCCGCATGGTTGAAGTGTAAAAGGTCCGCCGAGCGATGAAACTGGGACTTGAAGCGCTCCATTAGCTTTGCACCGGCATGGGCGGAGTCCGGTTTTTCAAGACCGAGAGCGTATCCAGCTGCTCGCTTTCCAACGCGCGCACGAATTTCTGAAAGCCGGTCGCCTGCTGATCCAGAAGATCGGCGAGCACGGGTTGCGAGAAGGTCGTGCCGTCGAAGACGCGCCAGATGTTCTGCAGGAACACCCGCTGCGGAAAGTTAAAGGTGTTTCGGTAGCCGAGGCTGGTTTGCAAATGCTCGACCGAACGCATTCCGCCGAAGAGTCCGCCGAGCCCGATATAACAAATGGGCCGGTGCTCGAAAGTTTCGGGGTATTTCCAGTAATCGACGAACACTTTCAGAATGCCGGGGTACGAACCGTTATACTCGGGGATAACGATGATCAGCCCGGTGGACTGGTCGACCTTATCGATGGCCTCGCCCCACGCCCCGGTGATTTTGCCGCCATACTGAAATCCATCGAGGTCCGCTTTCTTCAGCTGCGCCAGATCGATGATCTCGACGGTTTCGCCTTTACGGGCGTAAAGAGCCTGCACGTACTTAGCCACTTGAAGCGTTTTGGAGCCGGGCCGATCGGTCCCCGCAATGATGTATTTCATCGCCCGAAGGTACCTTCTTCCGTAGGGTTTCGCAAACGCGTCATGACGTTATTGCTCGCGCGAATGACGCAGATGCGACACCATGGGGAGGAAGGCCCCTTCAACAAAACAGAGAAGAAGGTCCCTTCGGGAGGGAGACAGCATGAACGGACGGAAGTGGTTCATCCTGGCGAATGAGCAGGTGCGTGGTCCCTATGACCGGGAGGGGTTGGATACCGCGGTCGCCCAGGTCACGAATCCGCTCATCTGGGGTCGTGGTCAAAACGAGTGGCTGACGCCTGAGCAGTTCGAGAAAATGCTGATCGATCTGGAGTCCACCGTGAACCGTCAGCGCCTGCAGAACGAGCGCGAATGGCGCATCCGTTTAGGCGATCAAGAGCTGCGTCCCATGTTCTATTCGCAGATGATCGACTACCTGAAAAACCAAGCCGATCTTTCGCAGTTTTTGATTTGGACCGACGGTTACAACGAGTGGAAAGAGATTTACCAAATCCACAAGATCATGGATGACCTCGGCGTCAGCCGACGCCGGCACCCCCGCGTGCCGATCATGGGCTCGATCGAGGCCGAAGGGACCAAAGGCCGCTTTTCCGCGCGCGCTCTTTCGATCTCGGAGGGCGGACTGGGGGCCACCGAAGCCCCGCAAACCCATATCGGCGATCAGTACAAAGTGATCTTGAAAAGCCCGAACCTGTTCGCCCCGCTGCACGCGACGATCGAAGTGGTCTTCGCGGGCCATGACGGCTACGTCGGGATGAAATTCACGGGACTTCCCAGCGAATCCCGCAGCGCCATCATCGAGTACGTGAAGAAATTCACGAATGCCGGGACCGGTACCGCCGGTCACACCAACACGGGCATCACGACCGGGGACCGCTAGCGCCGCTTCCCCGGTAAGCTCGCGTCGAACTTCTTTTGTTCGCGAAGCCCTTTTGATCGACGACCGTGAAGCCCGCGCGCGCCAGCGCCCGCTTCAGATTGCCGTTGCGCGCGTAGGTCGCAAGCTCGCAGAACTCAAGGTCCGCGCGACCGAAACATGCGACCAGGAAATCCTCGTCCCAAAGCTCCGGCGAGGTCTTCCGACTGAAGGCATCCCACAAAAAGCCCGTCACCCCTTGCGGCAGCTCTTCGGGCCGCGAAAGTCGCGCCTCGAAAATCAGATTCGCGCGGGAGCCCGCCCCCGTATAGATCTCGCGCACCTCGGCCGGACGAATCCCGAAGCCCACGCAGATTTTCGCGTAAAGCGGCGCGAGCGCCAGATCGTCGCGCCCTTGTAGCCAAAGCGCGAAGGATGCGCGCAAGAACTCGTCGGCCTCGAAAGTGTGAAGCGCGAAATGGTGCCCGGGATTGTCCCGCGCGAAAGTCGCCGCCAAGATTTCGTTGTAGGCCAAGCCCGTCCCCAGCGACACGAGAACCGATCCTTGAGGCCGCGCGAAGTTGGCGGCCAGGACCGGCGCGTAAACGTAGTTCGTCTCGGCGAGGGCGCCCCCCGCGTGGTGCATCGCTTCGGGACCCTCGGGGCCCTGGAAGCTCAATGTGGGACTGCCGTCACCGGTGGTGATTTCGTGAAAGTGCGAAGGCAGTCGCGATAAATCGAGGCTCATGCGGAGGCCATCCTTTCCTGAGACGACTATCCCCTTTTTGCGCTCGAGTCATCAAGACCATCGTCCGATGAGATCTCTTTGAGATGTCCACGACCAGGAACGGATCTTGGTTCAGGCTTTTTCAAGGAGGATTCGTGAGCCGTAAATTGCGTTCCGGGATCTCGGTGATACTGATGATGTCCGGACTTCTGATCTTCTTTCAAAACTGCAGTCCGCCGGCCTCTATTGTCGCCAAGGCCGGGAGCCCGGGGCCTTCTTTCGCGCTGACGGATTGACGCCCGCCCGGCCCCCGTGGGACGACGGGGGCTCATGATCCTGACGCCTTCCGACCTTCCCTACCGCCCGATCTCGCAAGCCTACCAGATGAGGTTCGGCGCCCGCGTCTACAAGGTGCCGGTCTCGGTCGCCGACGACTGCCCGAACCGCAAGGGCCTGCGGGGCATGGAGACCTGCTCGTTCTGCGACGTTTGGGGTTCGGCCGCGCACTCGGAGTCACTTTCGATGAAGCTCGCGGATCAGATCAAGCTCTACCGCGAAAACATCCGCCGTAAATTCAAGGCGGCGAAGTTTTTGATCTACTTTCAGGCCTACACGACGACGTTCACGAAAATCCAAGAGCTGCGTGAGGCTTTCGAGCTCGCGGTGAACGATGACGACGTCGTGGGTTTTGTCATCGGCACCCGCCCCGACTGCCTGTCGAAATCCGTGATCGATCTGTGGCAAGAGTTCCACGAACGCAAATTCGTCGCGGTGGAAGTCGGCGTGCAAAGCTTCAACGCGTTTCACTTGGAGTTCATGCGCCGCGGACACACGGCCGAGCAGTCGTTGAAAGCCATCGAACGGATCGCGCGCGAAACCGACGTCGACCTCGGCATCCATTTGATCTTGGGCTGCCCGCGCGAACCGGACTCCGAAATCATCCGCATGGCCGAGATCTGCAATTCGCTTCCGATCACGAACGTGAAGCTGCACAACCTGCACGTGCTGAAACAAACAAAGCTCGAGACCTGGTACCGTGATGGACTCTTCGAGCCGGTCGAGCTCGAAGAGTACTCACGTCGCGTGGAAGTCCTTCTGCAGCATTTGTCGCCGCGCATTTTTGTCCACCGATTGGCGGCTTACGCCTCACGTCGGGAGGAGCTCGTGGCCCCCGAGTGGGTTGCTCACAAAATGAAATCCCACCAAGCCATCGTTCAATATTTAAGGTCGCGCGGCTCCTATCAATCGCAGCGCTTCCAAGCTGAAAGCCCTCTCGATCAAGCCCTTCAGCGGGACCTCGCGATGAAAACCGGCAGCGGAACTTCGGGCCTCACGGCTCCGTTACAGACTTTGTCACTTTCCCTTTGATCATTTGCTGTGCGCTTGCGATTTCCGCTTTTGAATGCTCGCGTTCACGCATTGACTTTGTTTTTTCCCTCGGAAAACCTTGAAAGCGCGGCCTTTCGGTTCGTCGCCGTTTCCTGTCAAGACCTTTATCGGGCGTGCTTCAGACCTCAGCATTGACACTGGACCTCTCAAAATATTTTGCGAAAAGTTTTTTGACTCAGCGGTGGAATTCAGACACCGTTAACTTGTTGACCGATCGGCCTTATTGATGAGGCCACTGAGGACAACCACTAGATCTAGGGTAAAGCCCACGGATCTAGGGGCTCTTCAGGATTCCAGGACGGAGCCCAACACGAGACGCACGAAGTGCCACCCTCGGCCAAACAAATTAGGGGACTCGACAAACCGGCTCGCCGGAGGTCTAGTCACCTCCTTCGTTCTGGCAGAGGCCAACTCTTTGTCTGCGGACTCGCGAGTCTTAGGCCAATACAGAAGAGACATTATAGACCACGAACTGAACGGATTTTTGAAACCGTCTGAACGTGAGAGGGGAAAAGACTTGGGACCAAATCCCAGGCCTTAAGGGGCTCCTTTCGCTTCAAACGTGCTTTGAAGAGCTTAAACCAGCGCCGGAGACATCACCGGTCTGGACAATGAGGGGGAACTCATGAAGACGACCACGGAAGCCAACGGAAATGGCTACACCCAAGGATATCTCTCGAACGAATTCGAAGGCGGCGCTCATCAGCCGCACGTCATGCGCGTCCGCAAGCGTGACGGCAGCCTCGAACCCGTCGACGTCACCAAGATCGTCGAACGCGTCACCAGCTGCTGCCAGGGCTTGGCCCATGTCGACCCGCTTCGCGTGGCCACCAAGGCCATCAGCGGCCTGTACGACGGCGCCACCACCAAGGAACTCGACAACCTTTGCATCCAAACCGCATCGCTTTTGATCGGTGAAGAACCCGAGTACTCGCGCCTGGCTTCGCGCCTTTTGACCATGTACATCGACGAAGAAGTCCGCTCGCAGAAGATCAAGTCGTTCGCCGACTCGATGCTATACGGATTCAACAACCAGCTCATCGCGGAAGCGACTTATAAATTCGTCGAGAAAAACAAAGCGGCCCTCTCCGCGGCGATCGAGCCTTTCCGTACGGATCGTTTCGAGTACTTCGGTCTGCGCACGATCTATGATCGTTATCTTCTGAAAAACCCGAAGAGCCGTCAGGTCTTCGAGACGCCCCAATACTTCTTCATGCGCGTCGCTTGCGGCCTGGCCGAAAACGTCGAAGAGGCGATCGAGTTCTACCGTTTGATCTCGAGCCACGACTACCTCGCGTCGACCCCGACCCTTTTCAACTCGGGAACCCTGCGTCCCCAGATGTCGTCGTGCTATCTCTTGGATTCGCCCGAAGACGATTTGAAATCGATCTACGACAAATACACCGACATCGCGATGCTTTCGAAGTTCGCGGGCGGGATCGGCGTCGCTTACTCGCGCGTTCGTGCGCGCGGCTCGCTCATCAAAGGCACCAACGGTCACTCGAACGGGATCGTGCCTTGGCTGAAAACTTTGGATTCGTCGGTCGCGGCCGTGAACCAAGGCGGAAAGCGCAAGGGCGCCGCTTGTATTTACCTTGAAACTTGGCACGCCGACATCGAGGAGTTCCTTGAGCTTCGCGACAACACCGGTGACGAGGCGAAACGCACGCACAACCTGAACCTGGCGAACTGGACTCCGGATCTTTTCATGAAGCGCGTGAAGGGCGACGAGATGTGGTCTTTGTTCGACCCCCGTGTCGTTCCGCACTTCGTGGATCTTTACGGCCCCGCCTTCGAAGAGGCCTTCGTTGAAGCGGAAAAACAAAACCTTTTCGTGAAACAGATCAAAGCCCGCGACCTCTACTCGCGGATGATGAAGACCCTCGCCCAGACCGGAAACGGCTGGATGACCTTCAAAGATCCGTCGAACATGAAGGCGAACCAAACCGGCAAGCCCGAAAACGTGATCCACTTGTCGAATCTTTGCACCGAGATCCTGGAAGTGACCTCGAACAAAGAGACCGCGGTTTGCAACCTGGGTTCGGTGAACTTGGGCCGTCACGTGAACGGCAACCGTTTCGATTTCGAAAAACTCGCGCGCACCGTCCGGACCGCGGTGAAGTATCTCGACCGCGTGGTCGACATCAACTTCTACCCGATCGGCACCGCGGAAGATTCGAACTCGCGCTGGCGCCCGGTGGGTCTGGGACTCATGGGTCTGCAAGATGCTTTCTTCCAACTGCGTCTGCCGTTCGACTCCGCGGAAGCGCGCGAGCTTTCGGCCCGCGTCCAGGAAGAGATCTATTACAACGCGCTTCTGACCAGCTGCGAGCTCGCCGAAAAGCACGGCCCGCACAAGTCGTTCGAAGACACGCGCGCGGCGCAAGGCATGCTTCAGTTCGACCTGTGGGGCGTGACGCCTTCGCAGCCCGAGCGTTGGAATACCCTCCGTGAGCGCATCAAGAAATCGGGCGTCCGCAACTCGCTTTTGATCGCGATCGCGCCCACCGCGACCATCGCGTCCATCGTGGGCTGCTACGAAGCGACCGAGCCGCAGATCTCGAACCTCTTCAAACGCGAGACCCTGTCGGGTGAATTCCTGCAGATCAACCGTTACCTGGTTTCGGAATTGAAGGCCCTGGGCCTCTGGAACGAAGACCTCCGCAACGAGATCAAACTCGCCGAAGGTTCGATCCAGAACATCGATTCGATCCCGCAGGAGCTCAAAGAGATCTACCGCACGGTGTGGGAAGTCCCCATGCGTTCGTTGATCGACATGGGCGCCGAGCGCGGCGCGTACATCGATCAGAGCCAAAGCCTGAACTTGTTCATTGAATCGCCGACCATCGGAAAATTGTCGTCGATGTATATGTACGCTTGGGAAAAAGGCCTGAAGACGACTTATTACCTCCGCTCGCGTCCCGCGACCTCCATCGCGAAGACCACGACGAAGAAATCCTCGACGGGAGTGGCGGCCAACACCGCGGCGCCCGCGATGGATGCGGCTTCCGCATCAACCGCCCCCGGCACCCGCGAAGAGCTCGCGGCGGCGGTCGCGGCAAAAGCAGAGGCGAAAGCCGCGACCGGCAACGTCAACGGCGGTGAATCGGAAATTCCCGCGATGGCCGCTTCGACCGAGAAGAAAACCTACTCGGAGTCGGAAGTCATCGCCTGCTCGCTGGACAATCCCGAAGCCTGCGAAGCGTGTCAGTAAACCCGGGACTCTTTTAAAAGATTTGAGGAAAATATGATTTTAGATCCTGGCTTTAACCTGACCCTACGCCCGATGAAATATCCGGTTTTCTACGAGATGTACAAAAACGGCATCAAGAACACCTGGACCGTGGACGAAATCGATTTCTCGACGGATCTGGCCGATCTGCAGGGAAAGATGAAACCCTCGGAAAAACACCTGATCAACCGCTTGGTCGCGTTCTTCGCGACCGGCGACTCGATCGTGGGCAACAACTTGGTCCTGAACCTTTACAAGCACGTGAACTCGCCCGAGGCCCGTCTGTACCTGTCGCGCCAACTCTACGAGGAAGCGCTTCACGTTCAGTTCTACCTGACGCTTCTCGACAACTATATTCCCCACCCCGACGAGCGCGCGAAAGCCTTCGCGGCGGTGGACAATATTCCGTCGATCCAGAAAAAAGCGCAGTTCTGCTTCAAGTGGATGGATTCGATCAACGATCTGGAGACTCTCCGGAGTCCCGAAGACCGTCGTAAGTTCATCATGAACATGACCTGCTTCGCTTCGTGTATCGAAGGAATGTTCTTCTTCGCGGCGTTCGCCTACGTTTACTTCCTGCGTTCGAAAGGCCTTCTGCAGGGGCTCGCGAGCGGAACGAACTGGGTCTTCCGCGACGAAAGCATGCACATCGCCTTCGCGAACGAAGTCATCCAGACCGCCCGCCGCGAAGAGCCCACGCTTTTCAATGCGCAGATGTCGGATATGGTCGTCCAGATGATGGAAGACGCCATCGATTGCGAAATGGGTTTCGCGGCGGACATCCTCGAACACGGGATCGCGGGCCTGTCGATCAAAGACATGCGTCAGTACCTGGAGTTCGTGGCCGATCAACGCCTGGAAGCGCTGAATATCGCTCCCCGTTTCCACTCGAAGAATCCGTTCCCCTTCATGGAACTGCAAGACATGCAAGAGCTCGCGAATTTCTTCGAGCGTCGCGTGTCCGCTTACCAGATGGGTGTCTCGGGCGCCGTTTCGTTCGACGAAAGCTTCTAAGAAGGCAGAGGGTGTATGCGCATTTGGCGTGATTTCACCCTGCTGGCCCTGGCCCTGATGTTCGCTTACGGGGGTGGCTACTATTTCGGTCGCCACCCCGAATCCCTGCGCGAGCTCGTCAGCTCGAAGTCTCTGGTCATCGCGACCACCGAAGACCGCATCCTCAATCGTGAAGTGCAGAATTGGCTCGAAGACCGCTGGGGTCATTCGATCATCGTGCTTTTGATTTCCGAGACGGAAATTGAAAGTCGTCTGGCGGATTCGGATTTGATTCTGGCCCCCCTAACGACCCTCAAACCTTATGAAACACAGCTCAAACCCCGCCCCGAGAACCTTCCTCTAGAATGGGTGGATCCGGACTTCTTGATTCAAGGGGATCAAACCATCCCGCTTCTGTGGAAGCTTGTGAAGGTCGACGAGCGTCGGCAGAAACTCGTGAAGCTCGCGCTCGCCTGGACCCCGAAAAGCGAAGATCATCCCGAGCTCGTGCGCTGGTTGCTCAGCCGCAACGCCCAGTCTTTGATGTCCAAAGACTCAAGCTACTATCCCGTGCGCCTGGATCTGCTGCAGGACCCGCAAAGCGAATACCCGCGCCTGCGCGCGATCCCTCTTTCCGATTTGATCTGGGAGTGATTCCGCCCCGAATCAGGGGCAGAAGTTACCGCTTCCCGTTTTGACGACGAATTGGAACGTCATCGGGAAGATCGGCGCGACCGCGGCGACCTCGAACTGGGAGGTGTTCTTACGAAGCGCGAACAGCCGCGCGTTCAAACGGAACTCACCGAAGCACGAGGCTGAAGTACAAGACGGCGAACTCACGACGCCCTCGGTGGAGATACTTCCGTCTTTGATCGAAATCGGCGGCCGCGGAATGATGATCGTAAAGCGGCCGTTCTCACAGCGCGACTCGGTCAATTCACGCTTCGTCATCCCCTGGAAGAAGACGTCGTTCCCGGCCGCATCGGTGATGTAGTACTCGATATAGTTGTCGCTGGAGTCGCCCGGCTCACAGATCCCGCCGATTTGGATATGGTCGTTCGTACACTCCATCACGGGACGCGTGGTCTGCGGGGTCATGTAGCCCGTGGAAGACTCCACCGAAAGCGTTTGCGCGCAGGTCGAGTTCTCTTCGCAGTTATTGCCGTAAAGGGATGAGCCGTTCGAGTATTCCGAACAGTTTTGGAACTGGGTCGCGATCAAACCCAGAACGAAGGCCGTCATTATGAATCGAATGATTGGACGCATTCCGATTCCCCCAGAATCCCCAAAAGACATGAATCCATTGTGCCGGATTTCGGCGGTTTTCGCTAGATTCCGGTCGCATCCGCACCCCGACCCGTCTTGAAATGAGACGGGGACCCGAAGGTCCCCGTCCGTAAAGCTTTGAATGCGATTAGAGGCGAATTAGGCCTGGGCTTCGGGCTCGCCGTCAGCTTCTTCGTCGTCATGGTACGGGACATTCAGGTCCTGATCGAGGGAGATATCCTCCTCTTCGTCAAAGCGAACCGGCGCGTCCTCGTCCTCTTCGGAATCGATGGAAAGGGCACTCAGCTCGCCCGCGATCGAACGGGCCTCGGCGTCTTCTTCCAGAATTTCTTCCGCGTCTTGCACCTCGAGCGCGACCGAAGCCTCGGCATCGGCGCTGAGTTCCACCGCGACCGCACCGTCGGCGATGGCGTCCGCCTGCGCGTCGGACTCGGCCTCACCCATGGTCCCCGCCGTTTTTTTATTCTTCACGTTCGCGAGACGCGCTTTTTCTTTTTGCGTCGCGATCGCGGCGAGTGTGGTGCCCGAAGCGAGCGCTTCGTCGTAACGCTGCAGCCAGTTTTTATCGCGGGTCGGGATCTCTTCACCCAACATCACCGCTTCGCGCAGGTTCGTCGCCTTTTCGGCGTCGCGCGATTCACGCTGCTTGAGTTTTTCTTTTTCGAAAAATTCCGAGGACACGTCGATGTCTTCGAGCGTCGCCGAAATTTTCATCAGCTCTTCTTCGCCGTCCGAATACGTTCCGACCAACGCCTGGGACATTTCGTCCGTCACGTCGGCAAGCTTCGGTTTATTTTCGCCTTCATCTTCACCAATGCCTTCCGGCAGCAGCTCGTCGATCTGCGAAAGCGTCGGGAGTTCCTTCAGATTGCGCAGCCCGAAAATCTCCAGGAACTTTTTGCTTGTTCCGTAAAGCATAGGGCGCCCCGGGAAATCGGATTTGCCCTCGAACTGCACGAGGCCTTTTTCCATGAGCGCGCGCAGCAAGTGCCCGCTTTCGACGCCCCGAATGTCGTCGATCTCGGATTTGATGACGGGTTGTTTGTAGGCCACGATCGACAGCACTTCCAGCGCCGGTCCCGACACCTTGAAGGGACGAACTTTAAGGTTCCGGGTCAGGAACTTCATATTGTCGAGCTTCGTGCGCAGCTGATACCCACCCGGCACTTCATCCAGACTGATACCGCGGCGACCTCCGGCATATTCGATCGACAAGTTCTCGAGCGTGCGACGGATCATCTCGCTTTTGATGTTCGTGCCCTTGAAGGTCATTTTGAACGTCGCAAACGAGATAGGACGATCCGAAGCGAACAGCATCGCTTCGATGATCGACTCCAAACGTTCGTCCTCGATGAATTCCAGTTCATCGATTGCCGCCGACTCGAAGCCCTCAAGTTCTGAGCCCTCGAGTTCTTCCGCATGGGCGGCAAGTTCTTCTTCGTTTTCTTCGGCGGTACCCGCCGCTTCGATCATTTCCTCGAAGACGTTCTTGTCGTCGAGCGCGGCGGTTTCGCCACCGTCGTCTTCGACGGCATCGGCCGCTTCGAGCTCATTCGCCGCTTCTTCTTCGGCGCTCAGTTCTTCGCTCTCGGGGGCTTCGGCCGCGAGCTCTTCGGCGTCCGCGGTCATTTCAGCCTCCGCCGTCACTTCAACATCCTCGACCGCGACTTCGGTTTCGGCGATGAGTTCGGCTTCTTGAGCTTTGGCCGACTTTTTCGGTTTCTTGGCTTTCTTAGACTTCGACATCGCGGTTCCCCTCATTTTCTTTTTCATTCAAAGTGTCGGGCGTGGTTTCACCCTCGACCACCGGCGCGGCTTCCGTCGATGCCGTCAGCTCCGAATCGAAGACGCTGGCGCCGGCGAAACGCGACGCCTCGTGAACGGCCGCCCCTGCGGGCGCCGTTTCGGATGGCGCTTCAACTTCGACCTCGGCCTGGATCATTTCCGGAATGGCCTCGACCGCTTCAAGCGCGGTCTCTTCATTTGATTGCGTTGATTCCGTCGCGCTCATTTCGAGCGCGACGGGCTCTTCGATTTCGATCGGCGCAAGCTCTTCCACAACTTCAAGCGCAAGGTCATCCGCAACGTCATCCGCAACGTCGCCCGAAAGCTCTTCGCTCGCGGTCATCTCGCTCGACGCGAGGTTCATGACCTCAGCTGCCGATTCTTCCGCGACCATCACCGGGACCGCGGGCAGCTCGATCGCGTCGAGATTCGGATTGATCATCTCGCCCACAGGAACCGCCGGCGGCGCCTCATCCAAGACCACGCCGTCAAGCGCAAGCTCTGCGGCGAGGATCTCGTCGTCGCTGGCGATCTCGTCCGGTGCGAGTTCCGCTTCCAGGTTCTCTTCGTCGCCCTCTTCGCGCAGGACGAAGTCGCCGTCGCCTTCAGTCGGCACATTCGTGTCGGCGTTCGTGCCAGCGTTCGTATCAAACGCGAGCTGCTCCGGACCCGAAGCCTCTTCCGGCACCATGTCGACCCGCAAAGGCTCAAGGCTCGCGGCCGCATTGCCTTCTTCGTTGTGTAGACTTTCGTACTCTTCGACGCTCGAAACCGCGGCGGCTTCGATTTCTTTCGTCGCTTGAATGTGGATCTCTTGATAGGTGTCGCTCTGGAACAGTCGAACGAAGCCCATCTTCGCGAGCTCCAGCGCCGACAGGAACGTGATCAGAACCGCGCGACGTTTTTCTTCGCCGGGTTTCGCGTTCGGGTCGACGAGCGTCGACATCGCCACCCGCAGGCCCACGATCAGGCGATCTTTGATCTCGAGAATCCGGCTCGCGATCGATTGCGCTTTCGCCGCGACTTTGTGCACGCGCTTCTGGGCGGCACGGTACATCCGACGGTAGGACGTGATCAAAGAGTAGAGCGCGTTCTCTTCGAGTTCGATCTCTTCCAGAATACGTTCTTCGAATTTCTCGCGCGAGCCGCGCGCCCAGACGTCCCGCCCCAGGATCGGACGGTCGTAGAGCATTTTTCCGGCTTCTTGATATTTTTGATACTCGAGCAGGCGCTGCACGAGTTCTTTGCGGGGATCTTCGGATTCGACGATCTCGCCCTGCTCGTTGTACTGCGGAAGGAGCATGCGCGATTTGATCTGGATCAACGTCGACGCCATCGCGATGAACTCGCCGGCGACCTCAAGATCGAGCTCTTTCATCAGGCGGATGAACTCGAGGTACTGAGCCGTAATGCGGTGAATCTCGATGTCGAAGATATCCATCTCTTCCTTGCGGATGAGATACAGAAGGAGCGCGAGCGGCCCCTCGAATTTAGGCAGTTGAATTGTGAGGCTCAGCGTCGAAGTGTTCATTCCGGCCTATCGCAAAAAGGAATTAAAGTTCACCCTCGGGGTGTTCCAATAGCTCTTTGATTTCACCGGGTTTATTTTGTTCTCCCGGGATGCGACATCCTGCGCCTTCAAATCGACTAGACCCTCGATTGAAGCAAGGGGACATCGTGATTTCAACTCGATTTTTTAGGAAATTCACTCGGGCTGCCGACTTGCGCGGAGCGACGCGGACGGTTATGTTGGCGGGATGACCAAACCTGTAGTTTTAAGCGGTTCGACGACATCCGGTGTTCTGACGTTAGGCAATTACATTGGCGCCCTGGGTCCGTGGACCGAGCTGATGAATGACTACGAATCCTACTTCATGGTCGCGAATCTGCACTCACTCACCTCGTTTCAAGATCCCAAAGAACTCAAAGAACGCACGGTGAGTTTCTTCGCGCAGTATTTGGCGCTAGGCTTGGATCCGAATCGCGCGACGATCTTTCTACAGTCGCAAGTGCCCGAGCACGCGGAGCTGACTTGGGTTTTGACCTGCCAGACGCCGCTCGGTCAGCTTGAGCGCATGACGCAGTTTAAAGACAAGTCCGCCAACCAAAAAGAAATCCGCGCGGGCCTTCTGATGTACCCGGTCCTGATGGCCGCGGACATTCTGCTTTATCAACCGAAGTACGTTCCGGTCGGTCAGGACCAAAAGCAGCACATCGAACTGTGCCGTGATCTCGTCGACTACTTCAACAACAAGTTCGGCCCGACCTTCACGCACCCCGAGCCGATGATCCCGAAGGTCGGCGCGAAGATCATGTCGCTGCAGGACCCGACTAAAAAGATGTCGAAGTCGGACACGGATGCGCACGCGACCATCTCGATCCTCGATGATCCGAAGGTGCTCGAGAAGAAATTCAAACGCGCCGTCACGGACTCGGGAACCGTCGTGAAGTACGCGACCGAAAACCCCGGCATCGCGAACTTGATGACGATCTACTCGGTCCTTTCCGGAAACTCCTACGAAGCCATCGAGAAAGAGTTCGAAGGCAAGATGTACGGACACCTGAAGATGCGGGTCGCGGAAGTCGTCATCGAGAAACTCAAGCCCGTCCAAGAAAAGCACCGCGACCTCATGAACAACCGCGATCACCTCGAAGCCCTCATGAAAAAGGGCGCGGACCAGGCACGGGCCCGCGCCGCGAAGACCCTTAAGATGGTTTACGAGCGCGTCGGACTCCCCTGATTCAGAACGAACGTTTCTTTTTGCCTCGCGATCTTTTCAACACCCGGGTTCCACGGCCCCGGGCGGGGCTAAGCTCTTCTATTTTCGACATTTTCGCGCTCGCGGTCTCAACCTGGATCACCATATTTTAGACTCCGAGCCCCGCCTGCGCGAAGAAAACGCGTCCTCACGCGGGCACGCCTTCTGCAATGTGATGCAGTTATGAAAAGCACCATTGCCGCACTTCTCACTCTGAGCTTCCTTGCCTTCAATCCGACAACCCAAGCCTTCGCCGCCAGTAAGATCACCAAACCGATCACCACGCCCGTGGTTAAGACACCGATCGTCGTGCAACCTAAAGGCAGCGTGATCAAGACCTCTGCGGGACAATTCACGGCGCCTTGCACCCTCACCGCTCAACAGATCACGGAGCTCAAACGCCTTCCTTTCAATCTGGGACCGACCGTGGCGATCGCGATGTGCGCGGACCTCAAACGCCTGACGGCCGTGCCGACGAGAGCCTCCTGCCAAGCGGCTTACAATCAAGCGAAAAAAGACATCGAGCAGAGCCACCCGGGCCTCGTCAAAATCCTTGGCGCATCCCTCGCGGGAACCTTGCGTCTCAACGCGCTGAAAACCCAGCTCGCCCTTTACGAAGCTTGCCTGAAGAAGGCGAAAAACTAAAAGTATGCGATCCGCTTTCGGCGCGCTCCTCGCTCTCATCTTGATCGGCCTTTTCCTGCGGAGCGAACACGCGCCTTTGGCCGTCACACCTTCGCCGAAGACACCGGTGAGCGTGCTTCCAACAACTACCGTGACGTCATCGCCTCCGCGCCCCGAAACAACGCGCGCGCGGCACGTCGACTCCGTAAAGAGCCTCGAGCACGCGAACACACCCCCTGCCGACGCAACCACACCCGAAGAGCACTTCGCGCAAGAGCGCGATTGGCTCGAACGGGAAGACGCGGAACACGAGAGCCTCCTTCGGCGCTCCGGCCATTCACCGGAAGATCTCGACCGTCTTCGCCAGGGAGAGGAAAACTATCTCGTCCTTCTGCGCGACTGGGCAGAGACGCCCCGACACCAAGATGCGGAGCGCGACTCGCAAGAGCGGATCCAGCTTCTGCAGGAGTATCTGACGTGGTCGACCGCCATCCTCACGCGTCCCCACGCGGGAACAACCGAGCCCGGGGAATAAAGCCCCTGCGTAACCCCCGCCCCGTCTCGGTTCGCGACGCGAACTTCTGGTCGCTTCCGTCGTCTTCGACGATCATCCCGGCACAGGCCCTGGATAAAACCGCCGGGAGCTGGCCCAGATCATCAAGGATCTCAGCGCCGAGATCCATCTCGTCGCCCAGCAGGGGCAGACCCTCGGCCAGCCCGCTTTGCAAACCAGCGCCGAGCGGATGCGCCAACAGCTCCGCCTTTTCGTGGAAGCGCTGACCCTCACGGGACCGAAAACTTAAAGGAGACTCTGTGCGATCTGCATCAGCAGGTTGAAGGCCCCGAACACCGGGATCGCCAGATATTTCAACGCGCCCATGATGATGAGAGCGAGAAGCAGCATTCCCGTCACCTGCTCGTACTGCTCCAGCGTGCTGTTCCACGAGGCCGGCAGGAAGCGCGCCAGGATTTTTCCTCCATCCAAAGGATGAAGCGGAAGCGCGTTGAAGATCGCCAGAAACAGATTCGTCAGAATGAACTGCTGTAGCAGGGTGCGCGCCGCCGGAAAATAAGGCGTCGTGACCAGACTCATCGCCGCGAAAACCAGCACGGCCGTGCCGACGAGGGCCAGCAGCACGTTCGACATCGGTCCCGCCAGCGCGATCCAAAACATGTCGGCGCGCGGGCTTTTCAGGTTCCGGGGATTCACCGGGACCGGCTTCGCCCAGCCGAAGAACGGCATGTTGTAACCCATCGTATTGAGCACCACGATCATCAGCGGCAGCGCGACGGTTCCGACCATGTCCATGTGCGGAAAAGGACTCAGGGTCAGCCGCCCCATCATCTCGGCCGTGTTGTCGCCCCGGAGCTTCGCGACGAAAGCGTGCGCGAATTCATGAAAGCACAAACTGAACAGCAGGATGACGAAAAAGCTGATCAGGTTCCGGGCAAGTTCGAGCAAATCGATGGACATACTCCGAGAGTAAAGAATGGAGCTTCCCCCGTCAAAGCCGGGCGTGGGCGCTCGTTTCAATAGCTGCGTCTTGTCAATTGCGGGTCGCGAACAATTGTGGCACGTTCAGGCCTCTTCAAAAATCAGAGGTAACCATGACTGAAAATGCTCGCCCCGCTTTGACCACTTTTTCCTCGGACGAACAGGCCTTCCGTGAAGCCGTTCGTGATTTCGCGGAAAGCGAAATCAAACCCCTGGTCCTGAAAATGGACGAAGAACAGCAGATGGACAAAAATCTCATCGGCAAACTCTTCGAGATGGGCCTGATGGGCGTCGAGAACCCTGAAAAATACGGCGGCACCGGATCGAGTTTCACCATGGCTTGCGTCGCCGTCGAGGAACTCGCGCGCGTCGATGGCTCGGTCAGCGTGATGATGGACGTGCAAAACACGCTCTGCACGAACGCGTTTCTGAAGTGGGGAAACGAAGCGATCAAAGACAAGTACCTGCCCAAACTCGCGAAAGACTGGGTCGGCGCCTACGCGCTGTCGGAGTCTTCGTCGGGCTCGGACGCTTTCGCGCTGAAGCTGCGCGCGGAGCAAAAAGGCGACAAATACGTTTTGAACGGCTCGAAGCTCTGGATCACGAACGGCAATGAAGCTTCGCTCTTCATCGTGTTCGCGAATATCGATCCTTCGAAAGGTTACAAAGGCATCACGGCTTTCGTCGTCGAGAAAGGCTTCCCCGGCTTCAAGGTCGGCAAAAAAGAGGACAAACTCGGCATCCGCGCGTCGTCGACCTGCGAACTTCTGTTCGAGAACTGCGAAGTCCCCGCGGCGAACGTCCTCGGCGAAGTCGGCAAAGGCTACAAGATCGCCATCGAAACCCTGAACGAAGGCCGCATCGGCATCGGCGCGCAAATGCTCGGCATCGCGCAGGGCGCGTACGAAGCGGCGCTCGGCTACGTGAAGACCCGCGAGCAGTTCGGTAAACCGATCGCGCAATTCCAAGCCGTGCAATTCCAACTCGCCGAAATGCGCGTCTCGCTCGAAGCGGCGCGCCTTCTGGTTTACAACGCTGCCCGTTTGAAAGATGCGGGCGAGGATTTCATCGAGCCCGCGGCCATGGCGAAACTCTACGCCTCGCGCGCGGCCGAAAAGATCACCTCGACCGCGATCGACCTGTTCGGTGGCAACGGTTTCACCCGCGAATACCCGGTCGAAAAATTCTGGCGTGACGCGAAGATCGGTCAGATCTACGAAGGCACGACCAACATGCAGCTCAACACCATCGCCAAGATGGAACTCGATCGTTGAGTCGACGGACGCGGCTCGCGCTTTTACTGATCGGCGGCGCTCTCTGGGGCGCCGTCGCGGCTCACGCCCAGACGCCGCCCCCCGCCCCCACGGTTTTTCGCTTCCATCTCTTTAAAGAACCCGATTCCATTTCTCCGTTCGAGCAGCGGAACTCCAATGCGGGTTACCTGCACGCGCAGCTTCAGGCCCCGCTCCTGCGTTGGCAGAAGGGCGCGCTGCAACCCGGGACCTCGACCGGCTGCCGATTCACGAAAAGCACCGAGGTTCGCTGCGGACTGCGCCGTGAGCTGAAGTTCAGCGACGGCTCCGCGGTGACGCCGGCCGATTGGCGCGCGCACTTCGAGAAGATCTTCGACTCGAGGACGAAAGTGCGCTGGGCCGCGGATCTTTTCGACGTGAAAGGCGCGGAGGAGCGTTTTCGCGGCGAAAACGTTCCCCTTGGCGTGCGCGCCGGCAAAGACGAGATCATTTTCGAACTCAAACGCCCCAACCGTGAATTCCTGTACCGGCTGACGTCGCCGAACCTCGTGCCGTTTCGCTCCACCGAAACCGGTAAGTCGCCGCACGCGCAGTTCGTCGGGACCGGCGCTTATCGTTTGAAGGCCTGGCGCCCCGGCGTGAAGTTCGAGCTCGAGAAGAACCCCTTCAGTTTCGAAGGTCATGCTGAGCGCCCCTCTTTGGAGATCTTGTTCGTCGCCGAGGACAGCGTCGCGCTCAAGATGTACCAAAGCGGCGAACTGCAATTTCTGCGGCGGCTGCCGACGGCCTTCATCGAGCAGGCCCGCGGCAAGCCCGACTACTTTGAAATCGACCAAATCCGCTTCGACTACTTCGGCTTCACCAAAAGTTTCCGCGAGAAAAGCGAGAACCGCGTTTTGCAAGAGGCGATGGCGCTCGCTTTTCCGTACGAGGAAATGCGCGCGCTTTACAACGCCAAGCCCCGCCCGGGTTGCTTCGGCCTGCCCTCGGTTTTGACCGCGGGACCGGTGTGTTTCGACGAAAATCCCGCGCGCGCCCGCGAGCTTTTGCGGGATCGCAAGGTCGCCCCCATCCCGGCGCTCTTTTCGCAATCCGTGGACGATCATCGCCGCGCGCTGGAGTGGCTGCAGCTTCAACTGGAAAAGCGCGCGGGGTTGAAGATTCGCTTGGACGGTCGCGAAACGAAGGTTTTCCTGGACCGCCTGGACGCGCGCGACGCGAGTTTTTTCCGCCGTGGCGTCGCTCCGGACCGCCCGACCTGCGCGGCCGTGCTCGAGAACTTCCTTCCCGGCGCCGCCGAGAACTACCTCGACCTCGATGCGAAATACCTGATCGAAGGCGTCGATCGTCTTCTGCAAGAGAAGTCCGAAACAAAAAAGGCGAAGCTTTGCCGGGAGATCCTCGAAAAACTTCGCGCGGATTACGTCATGATCCCCACGGGCCCGATTTTCTTTTCGATTCTGGCGCGCCCCGAATTCACGGGTTGGGACCTGAACGAGCTCAATCAATTGGATTTAAAGGACCTGCACGTTTCGAAGTGAAACGCCGTTTGACCAAGACCTCGACGTTTCCCGAAACATTTCAGACCGAAGTCGAGTCTCCGATAAGAAGACAACTCTTTTGGAGGTCTCTCACATGTCTAAGACTCAAAATCCCAATGCCGGCGGTCCCGGTAACGAACATCAGTGTCGCTGCGAAGACTGCAAGAAAAAGCCTGAAGTTGCTGGATTCTGCCAAGAGCACTTCGCTTGGTTCAAGTGGGGTCTGATCACGATGGAAGGTCAAAAAGCCCGCGACTTCGACAAGAAGTACCACGGCTTCCTGCAGGCGAAGAAGACCGCGTAAGCGGTCGCCCGGGATCGGAGGACCGTGAACGCGGCCCTCCCTCGCTAGATGACGCCTCCGAGAACGAGGCCGAACGCGAGACCGATCAAAAATGAACGCACGTAAAAAGCCGTCATGGGTTCCATGTCGGCTTTTTTTCGTTGGGGCATCAGGGCCGAACGTCGGGCTGGACGAAGCGGAGCTCATCTCCTAGGCTGGGGCCATGCCGCGTTTTTTCCATCGCGAAGAGATTCGTTTCACCGCCGCCCACCGCTACGAGCAAGCCCGCTTCAGCGATGAAGAGAACGCGCTGACCTTCGGTCCTTGCTACAATCCCGATGGCCACGGTCACGACTACCGGTTAGTTGCAGAGGTCGAACTGCGGGACGCGGGAGATCGCGCCAGCATCCACGCGCTTCAAGAAGCCCTCTGGCAAATCCACGAGCTGGTCGATCATCGCCATCTCAATCACCACCTCCCACGCTTCCAAAGCGCAAAGGTCGTCCCGACGACAGAAAACCTAAGCCAGTTCCTTTTCGATGAATTAAAAACCCGCGCGCCCCAAACCCAACTCACCTGGCTCCGCCTCTACGAACGCCCGGACCTCTACTCCGAACTCCGGACACCGTAAGGTACCACGTACCGCGTGCGGTAGATGGTACCTTTCGGAGGGTACCATCTACCTCTCGGAAAGTAGCAGGTACCTTCCGGAAGGTAGATGCTACTTCCTACTGGACGCGGAGGAGTTGGCCGACGTGGAGGACGTCGCGGCGGAGGCGGTTTTTGGTTTTGATGTCGGCGATGGAGACGCCGTATTTGCGGGAGATGAGGTTGAGGTTTTCGCCGCGTTTTACGCGGTGGGTGACCGAGCGGCCGGCGGGAGACGCGAGTTTGCGGTTCGCGACGGTGCCGGGGATGTTTTTGGAGCGCGCGAGGATCTCGCGGGCGCGGCCGACATCCGAGCCCTCTTCGCGCACGGGGCCGCGAGCGACCGCATCGCCGGTCACGCGCAGGCGCTGACCTTTATGGATCTTGCCTGAGCGCGGAAGGCCATTGGACTTGATCAACTGCGCGACCGACATATTGTACTTGCGGGCGATGAGGCTCAAGTTCTCGCCGCGTTTCACGACGTGAATCGAAGGTGACGCATCTTCGGTCGCCGCCATCGCCACGCGCACGTTCGCGCGGAAAACGTGGCGCGCGATATTCGCGCGACGCGACTGCACCAGCGCGACTTGATTCGTGGGGACCCACACTTCGTAGGAGCGGTGATTGATCGGCGTGTGACCCTTCAGCAAGTGCGGATTCGCCGCTTGCAGAAGATCCAGGCTAAGCCCCGTCTCTTGCGCGATCGAAGCCAGACGCACCGGCGAGGAGACTTCCGCCGCATCGAGGTCC
Organism: Pseudobdellovibrionaceae bacterium; assembly: GCA_019637875.1. Taxonomy (NCBI): domain Bacteria; kingdom Pseudomonadati; phylum Bdellovibrionota; class Bdellovibrionia; order Bdellovibrionales; family Pseudobdellovibrionaceae; species Pseudobdellovibrionaceae bacterium. The sequence goes on from JAHBUW010000017.1 coordinate 20,936, forward strand.
GGCATGGTTTCGCCCTGGGGCGTGCGGAAGCCGTAACGTTTGTAGTCGCGGGCGATGATCATCGCGGCGAGCATTTTGGGAACGTAGTTGGCGGTCTCGGTGGGCAGCACGCGCTTTTTACCGAGCTCCCAGAAATCGCGGCTTTTCCCGCGGAAGACGGCGTTCATGATGCGGGTTTCACCGGCGTTGTACGCGGCCATCGCCAAGTGCCACGAGCCGAAGACGTTGTGCAGATCCTTCAGATAGCGCGCGGCCGCCTCGGTTGCGCGAATCGGATCGCGGCGCTCGTCGACTTGCACGCCGACCTCCAGCCCGTAACGTTTGCCGGTCGCGGGCATGAACTGCCACACGCCTTTGGCCTTCGCGGTCGAGTTCGCGTGGGTATTGAAACCGCTTTCGATCATCGCCAGGTAGTACAGCTCGGCGGGAAGTTCGTTGTCTTCCAGGGTCGACTCGATGAGTTCGCGGTACTTCTCGCCGCGATCCATGAACCGCTGGAAGCGCTCTTTGTCGCGAACGGCGAAGTATTGAATCCACTTCTGCACGAGCTCGTTGTTTTCAGGCTTGATGCTCATGATGGAGGAGCGGACCTGCTCTTTGGATTCGCCGCCTTCGTGGCCGCCGATGTTTTCGATGGGCGTCGATTCTTCGGCGACGTTTTCGGCCGCGGCGTGACTGAGCGCTTCGGCGTTGAACGCCAGATTGTCGCTTTCGACGGTGGCGGCAGGCTGGACCAGCAGTTGCGGCGCCTTGCGCACCCGGCGACCCGACCGTTGTTGCGAGTCGAGTTGAGTCGACGCGCAACCCGAAACCAAAAGGCAAACCAGAGCGAAGAGCAGCTGTTTTTTCATAGTGGATCCAGTCTAGCGGTCCCCGACCCGAGCATGAAATTGATTCCCCAACTCGACCGCGAAAGTCCACTTTGGTCGAGGCTAGTAACGACGCCGGTAGTAGAGTTTTGCCCCGATTTCTCCCAGCATGTGCGCGACCACGGTCATCAAAAGAGGATAGACCGCCGGCACCGCCGGAAAATAAAAGACACCAAACGCCGCCAGCGTGAGCGCGGCCAACGTCAATTTGTGCACGAGCGTCTGTGCCCGCAGCTGGATCATCTCTTCGCGCTCATCCTGCACGCGCTTCGAATCGAAAAAACCGAAAGCGAAATACAGAAGAACGATCAACAGAACGACCGACGCGAGCGGAGACTGCAGTACGGATTCAAGCATGGCCCTGTCCTTTGCGCGGAAAACTCAGCGGCACGTCTTCAAGTTGAAAGAGGTCATCGACACGCACGCCGAGCGCGCGGGCGAGCTTCAGCGCAAGCTCCACGCTCGGCACGAACTTCCCCGCTTCGATCGAATGAATCGTCTGCCGGGAGCACCCGACCTTGTCCGCAAGATCCTGCTGGGTCAGATCCCCATTCATCACGCGGTAGCCTTTCAATCGATTCGTCATATCCCCTCGATGTCCGTTTCTCTTGACTGAATGTCTTCTATACTTTACAAAATGTCTAGAGGGAACGACAATACTTATGTTTCAATATAAAGCGAGGACATCGATGAAAACGTGGATTCTCGAGAACAAGGGCTTTCTACTTGGACTGGTGCTTCTGTTCGTCACGCGGATGAGTTTCGCCGACCATTACCGCGTGCCCTCGGGGTCCATGGAACCCACCATCCAAATCGGCGACCATCTTTTCGTGAATAAACTCGCTTACGATCTGAAACTCCCCCTGCTGGACACGCCGCTGCTCGCAATGAACGCGCCCACTCGCGGCGATGTCGTGGTCTTCGCCTTCCCGCAAGATCCCTCACAGACCTACGTGAAACGCCTTGTGGGACTTCCCGGAGACGTCATTCAGGTGCGCCGCGGACAAGTTCGCATCAACGGCCAAGAGCTGCCCGAAGTCCGCTCCCCGCTTCCCAGTTGGGATCCCCGTCTGGATGGAGATTGGATCGTTCCCGAGGGGGAGTACTTCATGATGGGCGATCATCGCGACAACTCTTCGGATAGCCGCGATTGGGGTTTCGTGAAACGCGCCCAACTGAAAGGGCGCGCCGAATTTCTGCTGTGGAACGCGCAGTGGAGCGGAGTTTCCCTCGCGCGTTTCGGCGACGGTCTTTAGACCTCTTGCCCTTTAGTACTTATAGACGACGACGCCGTCTTGATCTTTGAACTTCGACCCGTCCTTCGCTTTCACTTGGATGCGACCTTTCATTTCAAGCAGGCGCGAACCGTCCTCGTTGAAACGGAATTCGATCGGATTCACGAGCGCCGCGATGATGAAACTCGACGGTTTCATTTTCAAGAGCGTCGTCTTCGCCCCGTCCTTGTCCTCGTCTTTCATTTTGCTGACCTGAAAACCGACGGTTTCCATCCGTTCCCAGACGCCGTAACGGAAGGAGACGGTTTTACCGGCCTGCAAATCCGCCCACTTCGAATGAACGTAACGCTGAAAATTCCCCGAGACGACGAAATCGCCCTTCACGTTTTCATCCGAGGTCTTGGTTTTGCCATCTTCGGTTTTCGAGAAGGTCGCCTTTTTACCGTCGAAGGTGATGACGCCTTTACCGCCCGTTTGGTTTTGGTCGATCTCGACTTTCACGACTTGGCCGTTCTCGGATTTCAGCGTCGCGCGCTCTTCCACCAGAACTTTGCCCGTGCCCGCCTCGGTGAAGCGCGCGACGTATTGATTTTGCCCGTCCGTATCGGTGCCTTCCACTTTGAAGTCCGCCAGCTTCGCCTTTTTGTCGAGGTCGAAGACCTCGGCACCATAATTCAGGGCCGGCTGAGCCCACGCCCCCAGCGGCAGCGCGATCAGAAGGAGGGCCGCCAAGCCCCGCGCGGTCGAGGTGAAAAGGCCGGTCAAGACGGGGGACTTTTGTGTCATTTTCATAGCTTTCATCGATCGAATCCTTTCGTCTGAAGTCGTTGAAGCCTCTCTATTGACATCCCGACCCATTCACGGTGTCAAGGAAGGGTATGGATAAAGTGCGCCTCTCGAAAATCATGTCGGAACGCGGCCTTTGCTCGCGCCGCGAAGCCGATGCCTGGATCGAAAAAGGTTGGGTCTTCGTCAACGGAGAACAGATCAAGGAACTGGGCACGCGCATCGATCCCGACGCCCGCATCGAGATCTCGGAACACGCCCGTCGCGAACAACAGCGCCTGATCACGGTGATCCTGAATAAACCCGTGGGCTGGGTCTCGGCGCAACCCGAGGGCCACTACCGTCCCGCCATCGAACTTCTGGAAGTGCAGAACTACGGCGGAGAAGGCGTCCCCCGCGTCCCGAACCCCCGCGGCCTTAAAAACCTCGCGGTCGCGGGCCGACTCGACATCGACTCGCAGGGCCTTTTGATTTTCACTCAAGACGGACGCATCGCCAAACAGCTCATCGAAAAAGACTCCGGCACCGAGAAGGAATACCTCGTGCGCGTGAGTGGGGAAAAACACCCCGATCAAATTCGCATGCTGACGAACGGCTCGCTGGAGCTTGACGGTCAGCGCCTGAAACGCGCCCGCGCGGAGTGGATCAACGAAGATCAGCTGAAGATCGTGCTGACCGAAGGGAAGAAACGTCAGGTGCGCCGCATGTGCGAACTCGTCGGACTTCAGGTGCGCGCGCTCAAACGCGTGCGGATCGGCCAACTCCGTTTGGGAAAACTTCCCGAAGGCCAGTGGCGTTTTCTGGACGACGGCGAAGAGTTTTAACCAGCGCCTACTTCTCGGGCTTGAAACGAACCCAAGAGTCCCGCTGCTCCACCAAAAAATCGATCTCGTCTTCCGAGAATCCCGCCTGACGGCGCAGATCGCGCTGGATATGTTCGATCCGGCGAGGCATCTGCGGCAGAAGCTTCGCGAAACGCGTTTTAAAATCGTGAGTCGGATCCAGCTTCCGCTCCACGCAGAAGCGCTGGTACCAGCGGCTACCGAAAGCGACGTGATCGAGCTCTTCGCGCGCGATGCGCTCGAGCGTCGCGTGCGCGGAGGAGCGCGGCACCGCCGACATCCGTCGGATCAAGGTTTCACCCGCATCCAGCCCGTTCCCCTCCAGATACCGGTGCACGATCAAGATCCGATCCAAAATCGAATCCTCCGCGCGCACCGCCGCCCACAGTCCGATGTGCACCGGATACTCGCCCCATTCGCCGCCCAGCTCTTGGAGGGAATTAAGACACATCTCGAAATGTTGGCTTTCGCTTTCCAGAAGCCCCATCAGCTCATCGCGAAAGGCTTTGTCCGCGTCGGGATATTCGATGAGGCTGCGGTAGCAGAGCTCCATGGCCTGAAGTTCGATATTGGCGAGATCATGCAGCATCCGGCGCTGCCCGGCATTCGTCGAAAGGCCCGCCCGCTCCGGCATCTCTTTGGCGTTAACGATGCGGACGTCCCGCGCGGGAAGCTCTGGAACGGCGCCCCCTTCCGGGATTTGTTTTAAGCCTCGCACGAAGGCGAGTTTGTCGCGGGCTGCCGCAAGATGAAGCATACGGGGTGAAACTTAACCCCCTTTGCCCTCTGTGGCAAACTCCGGGAGCCGGGCGTTGCCAGAGGTGCGCACACGGGTCTAAACTGACTCCCTCAAAATCAGCAGGAGAGTCTATGGGTAAGTCCTGGAAAAACGCCGGTAAAACCGCGAATGCGGCTAAAAAGGGAGCCATCTTCACCAAACTTGCGCGGGAGATCCAAGTCTCCGCAAAAGCCGGCGGTCCTGACCCATCCATGAACGCCCGCCTGCGGATGGCCATCGACGCCGCCCGCAAAGCCTCTTGCCCCAACGACACCATTGAACGCGCGATCAAAAAAGGCTCGGGACAACTTGAGGGCCAAGTCATCGAAGAGATCGTCTACGAAGGCTACGGCCCCCACGGCGTCGGCATCTTGGTGGAAACCCAAACCGACAACCGCAACCGCACCGCGCCCGATATGCGCTCGCTCTTCAAAAAAGGCGGCGGCGCACTGGGTGAGATGAACTCGGTCGCGTGGATGTTCGAACGCGTCTCTTTGATCGAAGGCACCAAAGAAGGCAGCTTCGATCCCGAAGAGGAGGCCATCGAGGCCGGCGCGAACGAGGTCGAAAAAACCGACGAAGGTTATTCCTTCTACGGCGACATGGAAAACATGGACGCGATCAAGCAGGCATTGACCGCGCGCGGATGGAAAGTGGAAACCGCCGAGCTCTCGTTCAAAGCGAAGAACAAAACGACACTGACCCCCGAACAAATGGAAGAGGTCGCGGATCTGTTGTCGGAAATCGACGACCACGACGACACTCACCGCGTTCACGCGACGCTGTAACGTTCAAATCATGATCACGGATTTCGAAACCCGCAAATTGAAGCTGATCGAAGACTTCAAGGCTCTCCCGGACTGGGAGAGCCGCTACAAAAAGATCATCGCCTTAGGAAAGGCGTGGCCCGATCTTCCCGAAAATATGAAAACCGAAGAGGCCAAGGTGAAGGGCTGCCAGAGCCAGGTGTGGCTTCACGCCCGACGCGCAGCCGATGGCGGCGTCGAATTCCAGGGCGATAGCGACGCTTTTCTGGTGAAGGGCCTGGTCGCTTTGCTGCTGGGTCTTTATTCGGGACTTGCGCCGGAAGTGATTCTTAAAAATCCGCCGGAGTTTTTGAAAGAGCTCGGTTTTGAATCCAACCTCAGCCCCTCGCGGGCGAACGGTCTGAACTCCATGATCAAACAGATGAAGACCTTCGCCATGGCCTTCTGGATGATGGACCAAGCGTCCGGCAAGAAGTGATTTTGCTTCATTCAAATTTCTGCCGGACCGAGGTCCCTCTTCCGGATCGGAAGTGAGGGGAAACCTCACCCCGAGAAGGAGAGGTTTCAAAGCTGCGACATGACGAAATCGTTTTCCTTGACGGGGTTTCGCGCCTCTTTCGAGAGCGCATGGGATGAGAGATTTCCGGATACAAGGCCGGACACACCTTCGCAAAATCGAGCGCACACGGAGCCGTGATGGGAGCTTCACGGGGGACTTTTCACCTTGTTCGGTCACAGAGACGTTTCGCAAAAAGCCTCGAAATCGTGTTTTAAAAACCCGTGATACACAGATCCTGTCTTGTCGCAGAAAGGATCTGTTTATGAATCTCGCGAATCTCACCGACGTCAATCTTCTGGCTCGTTTCGTAAAACTCGTGCGCACCGAACGCAAGATCACGCACTTAGTGCTTGAATGCATTCTCGAGATCGACCGTCGCAAGCTCTATCTCGACCAAGCCTACCCGAATCTTTTTGAGTACCTCACCCAAGCCCACGGCTATTCGGCGGGATCGGCCCAGCGACGGATCTCGGCCGCGCGGCTTCTGGGGGAAATCCCTGAAGTCGCTTTGAAGATCGAAGAGGGACGGATCAATCTGTCCCAGATCGCGCTCGCCGCACAGACCATCAAAGCAGCCGAAAAGCGGTTCGCGGCGAAGATGGAGGGCGAAGCGAAACTTGAGCTTCTCGAAAAGTTGGAAAGCAAAAATTTCTCCGAAACTCAACGGATCCTAAGCCAAGAGCTCAAGGTGGACATTCCCTTTTCTGACCGCCCCCAGCATCACGGCGACGGCTCGGTGACGATCACGATGACGCTGTCCCGCGAGCAGTATGCGGACTGGTTGCGGGTCGCGGAACTCACATCGCATATCACATCCGGAGGCAAGGCTTCGGAGCTCGCGGCTTACCTCGCGAAAAAGGAGATCGCTCGTCGCACGAAGATTCGGGGTGAGACTCTCACGAAACTCAAAACGGAACCCGCGGCAAATCCTGCCTCGAACTCGCAAAACACTTCTCCAAGCTGCGGGATGCTGCTTCCGCGATCCCCGAACCGGGAAAATCTGTGGGTCACGTCGCTATATACAGATCGATCACACTCACCCCGTCAGTGACGGTGGGACCCGCGCGCCGGAAAATCTGCGCGTGCTTTGTGGTCCCCACAACCGGCATGTGTTCGCGCGGCCACTTCAGAATCACTGACCCCGGAGGAACCGGGGATCGAGAAGTCGGAACTCATATCCCGTCAGGGAAGAGCTCCCCTACAGAATATGCATAGGATTGCCGACGGCGGTTTTGCCGGGCGGGACGTCTTTGGTGACGACCGCGTTCGCGCCCACGCGGCAATCGTCGCCGAGGACTACCGGGCCCAAGACCTTCGCCCCCGCGCCGATCAAGACGCGGTGACCGACCGTCGGGTGGCGTTTCACGGGATCGAACTTGAGCCCCCCCAAAGTGACTCCGTGAAAAAGGATGCAGTCGTCGCCGACCTCGGCGGTTTCGCCGATGACGAGTCCCATACCGTGGTCGATCACGACGCGGCGACCGAGCTTCGCGCCCGGATGGATTTCGATGCCCGTCAACCAGCGGCTGAGCTCACCGAAAAAACGCGCGGGAAAGTACCAATGATGGCGGTAGAAAAAATTGGCGATCCGGTGAAAGAAGATGGCTTTCGGCCCGGGATACAGAAGCAAAATCTCGAAGTCCGACTTCGCCGCCGGATCGTAGCTACGGTAGGCGCGCACGAGCTCGCGGATGTTGGCGAAAAAACTCATTCGGTGGCCCCGCTCGCGGACTGGCAAGAGTACTGGGGTTTGGTCGAATCGAAGAACTTCACTTGGGTCACCGTGGTCGCATCTCCGTCGCTCCAGCTGAACAGAAAGTGACCGCCGAGCGCGCTGACGTGCAGGTCACGGGTCGTATTAAAAGGCAGGCCCGTGCCCTGTCCACCCGACTTCACCAGCTTCGTGATTTTGGTGAAGCTTTTGCAGCCCCCGCCGAAGATGCGATCATCGACTTTGCGTTTACGCGCCTTGGACAAATGAAATCCTTCGAAAGTGGGATTGTCCGTCCCTCCCGTTTCGAACTTCACGAAGAAGGTGCCGGGATTTCCGGTCGTCACTTCGCTCAAGTCGATCTGGCCCCCGCCTTTGGGGAATTGGTATTCGATGACGGGTTGTTTCAAAACGCCGGGATTTTTTTCGGAAAGGCGCACGGTCAGCTCATGGAACAAAACCGAAGAGCCTTGCACTTCGTCTTCTTGCCCTTCGACACTGGCCTTCACTTCTTTGATTTGGCTATGGCTTAAAAGCTGATCCCATAGCGAGGGCGGCAGTTGAAAATCCGAAGGGACCTCTTTGACGACGACGACTTTCGCCGCCGGTCCCGCCGGTGCCGCAGTGGTCGCGGGCGTTTCGGCGTGAGGCGCCGCCGCGGGGTCCGAGGCCCAAGCGAGGCACGCGAAACTCAAAATGCCGACGATGAGTTTAGTACTTCTCATCCATCTCCCGGAATTCCATCAGCGGCGCGTAGTTCGAAGCGAAACGGTAGCCTTGATTGACCGCCTTCTCTTGCAGCGCGAGTTTCGAAAGGCCGTTCGCCGCCAACGCGAGCCCGTAATAGGCGCGGGGCTCGCCGCGGTCGATCGCGATGTAGTCCTGCCACGTCCGCTCGGCGCCGGGCCAATCGTTCCGCTGCTCTTGCACCATCGCCTTCACCCACAGGATCGAAAGTTCGTCCTGGAAGGTGTATTTCAAAGCGGCGTCGCCGACTTCGTTCAGACGTTTGTTTTCGAGGTAGATCATGAAACGCGCGCCGGTCACGAGGTTCACGCCCGGAGATTTCGCCATGGCCGCGTTGATTTCGGTCAACGCGCCCACGCCGTCGGTCGGCGCGATGCAAAGCGCGTAAGCCGCCTGCACCAGCGAATCCGAGCGGTTCCCCAGCTGATTGCACAAAGGACGAATCGCCGTGCGCCACTCGAAGGCGCCCCAGAAGAGCAGCGGGTTTTTCATGTAGCGTGCCGACTCGAAGGGGCTGGTTTGCACGAGCTCTTTCAAGTGATTCATGTACTCGTCGGTTTTTCCCAAACGGCGCGCCAGCAGGGAACGCACGAGCATGCGTTCAAAACGCAGCTCGCGACCGCAGTCGACGTTCGCTTCGCCATTCAAGGACTTCAAACACGAGCTGTCCGCGCCCCGCGAAATCCCGGTGTCGCCGCTTCCGGCATCCCGCGCGTATTCGTCGAGCGTCTTATTGCTGCGAAGCGAGCGCGACAGGGGTTGCATCCCGCGCGTGAAGTTTTCCAGCTCGGTGTACGCGCTTTGCTGGACAAGCTCGCCGCCCTTTTCCGCGCCGAAACCCAATGCGACCAGGCCGCGCAGCAGTTGGAAGTAAGCGATATTTTGCTGAATCAGTCCCGAGCTGCGCTCGCGGTTGGAAACATCGTTGGGTTTCGACTTTTCCGAGTCATGATCCGACATCAGTTTGGACGCTTTCGCCAGCATCCGTCCCTTCCATGCCGCCGCGGCCAAGTTCAAAAGGCCCTTCTCGTCGTGGGGGTTTTTCGCGACGACCGCCTCGAAATGACGAACGGCTTCGGGGAAGTTGTCCAGTTTGGTTTGCACCAAACCTTGCAGCATCTCGACCGAGACGTCGGCGCCGCCGACGCCTTCTTGCGCGAGCTCATCCACGGTTTTCTTCAGCTCGATGGGATTGCCGGGCTCTTGCGACAGCAGAAGCTTCGCTTTCAGGAGTTTCTCTTCGGGAGATAAACCCTTGGCGACCTCGATCTCTTGCACGGTACGGATCGCGAGCGCGAAATCGCCGCGTTTCGCCCGGTCGGTCGCGAACTTCACCTTTTCGGCCGCGACCACGTTCGACATTCCGCTGCCCGCTTGCATCTTGTAATAGACGCCGGCACCGACGAGGGCCAACGCCCCCAGGCCATAAAGGACGTTGCGCCACTGGCTGGTTTGCTTTTGCAGTTGCTGCTGAACTTTTTGATCGCTGAGGACGCCGAAGGACTTCGCGCCGCTGGCCGAAGGCGTGACGTTTTTCTCGACCGCCGCGATGGACTTCATCTGGGGCTGGGCGGTCGCGGTCGGATTCGGCGTCAGTTCGGCCTCTTCCATGATGCGTTCGGTGACGGAAGAGGTCACGGTACGGCCGCTGGTGACGAAGGTCGACTGGGTGTTTTCCATCCCGCTGGACTGTTCGTCGCGGATCTGGCGGACCACCGGCATCAAAAGGGGATGTTCGCGCAGGAAGGTCCACCGCGTTTGCGGCTCACGAACCTCATCGAGGACCGAAAAGGTCTTCGCGCGCATCGCCTCCACGATATTTTCGATCGTCATGGGGCCGATGATCCGGCCCGAACTTTTTACGATCCACTTCGCTTCTGACATAACATCCCTGTCCGATCAGCGCGTACGTCATCCCCGTCAGTGACGGAAATGCCGCCGTCCCGTGATCACCAAATTCACTTTTAAGTCGCGGGCCGCTTGAAAGACGTCCTGGTCTTTCACGGAGCCCCCGGGTTGAATCACCCAGCGGATTCCCGCCTGGGCCAGTTTTTCAATCGAGTCCGGAAACGGGAAGAACGCGTCGCTCGCCAGCACCGGCGTTCCTTTGCCCGCGTGATGCGTCCGCATGCGCTCGATCGCTTGCGCGACGGCGTCCACCCGGTTCACTTGTCCCATGCCGAGGCCCAGCGTCTGCCCTTGCGAGACGATCGCGATCGCGTTCGACTTCAAAGACGCGCAGACCTTTTCGGCGAAGATCAGATCCCGCAAAATCTCGGGCGAGGGCTGCTCGCCCAGGAACTGCCAACCGTCGGTGCCCATCTGCAAGTTGTCCGCGCTCTGCACCAGAAAACCGCCCGCCACCGACTTCAGCTCGAAGAAACGTTTCGCCTTGAAGATCTGGGGCCACGACAGCAGACGCAGGTTCTTTTTGGTTTTGAAGATCTCGAGCGCTTCGGGCGCGAACGACGGCGCGACGATGCACTCCAGGAACAGGTTTTTCAGCAGATCCGCTTCGAGCGCGGTCACCTGACCGCCCAAAGCGACGATGCCGCCAAAGGCGCTGACGGGATCGGCGTCGAGCGCGCGCTTCAACCCCTCGGTCAAAGTGTCGCCGGTCCCCGCGCCGCAGGGATTGTTGTGTTTCACGACGACGGCGGATTTCTCGTCCAAGTTCTGGAGCAGGAAGCTCGCGGCGTCCAGATCGAGGATGTTGTTATACGAAAGGGTCTTGCCTTGCAGGATTTCGGCGGTGTGCAGGCCTTCGATATCGCCCGAGAACTGATACCAAGTCGCGCGCTGTTGCGGATTTTCACCGTAACGTAGATCCTGAACCTTCGTTCCGCCGAACGAGGTTTCGTCACCCCAGAACGCCCCCATATAATGGGAAATCAACGAGTCGTAGCGCGCGCAGTGGGCGAAAGCCTTGGCCGCAAGGATACGACGATCTTCGTCAGTCACTTTTTCTTTCGCCGCAAGCCACTGGTAATCGCGGGGATCACTGACGACCGAGATGCGCTGAAAGCTCTTCGCGGCGGCGCGGATCATCGAAGGGCCGCCGACGTCGATCTTTTCGATCATGTCGGCGTCGGACAAATTCGCGCCCTTCCATTTTTCGATGAGGGTCTTTTCGAACGGATACAGATTCACGATCACGAGGTCGAAGGCGTCGATGCCGTTTTGCTTCAGCACCGCCAGGTCTTCCGGAATGTCGCGGGCCAAGAGCCCCATGTGGACTTTCGGATGGAGCGTCTTCACGCGACCGTTCATGACCTCGGGGAAACCCGTTTGTTCGGAGACGTCGACGACCTTCAGTCCCGCTTGTTTCAGGTGCTGGGCGGTCCCGCCCGTCGAAACGATGCGCAGACCTTGTTCGGCCAAAGGCTTCAGGAATTCGACCAGGCCCGTTTTATCCGAGACACTGACGAGGGCGTTTTTGAACATGGTGGTCCTCAACTCGCAGATTCAGCTCAAAGTAGGCTTCCGGCGAGCAACTTCAGGTCGTCGTTGGTCAGGAACAGTCCCGCCCCCAAGTATCCCGAACGTTTGCCCGCGTTGCCGAGCATATCATTGCCGCCGCCAACGAGGTAGATGCCTTTATACAGATTGTACTGCAGCTGGGCGCGAATGTTCAGCTGGCTGAACTGGAAGGCCTCGAGACTGAGCTTCGCGCGATTGCGGAAGAGCATATAGTCGAAGCCCACGCCGCCCGCGTTCTCGATGATCCCGCCGCGCACCGTAAAATTGTAGAAATTCTTAGCAAATTGCGCGTTGAATTTGAACTCGTTCCGGCGGGTCTTGCGCTCGGAAACTTCGGTCGTGGTTCCGTTGGTCGTCGTGGTGGTGTCGATCCCCTCGACCACGCCGAACGGGTCGTCGACGACGCCAATCAGGTAGTACCGATCCAACCCGGGTTGGACCTTCACGTTCACGCTCGTGCGGGCCGCGGCGGCCTCGCCCAGGTAGTAGGACTGAAATTCGATGCCCGTCTGAAGTTTACCGGCGGTATCGAGCATGTTGTTCACGCCCTGGATCGCGGTGTTGAGCTCTTCGGCGGTCTCGTCGTCGTTGACGAGTTTCCCGATGGTGCCTTCCCCGCGATTGATCTTGCCGGTGATCTCGTCGATGTTTTTGAGCGAGTTGTCCAAACGCGCCATCGAATCCTTGAACTTCGCCTTGAAGCCCTCGGCCGATTCGTCGTTCAAAAGTTCGTCCAGCGTCTGGGTCACGTTGCGGACGTTGTCGACGATGTCGTTCACCTTTTCGCGGTTCGCGGTCGTCATATCCGCCACGTCGGCGGTCAGCTTTTCGATGTTCAAGACGATGCGGCCAAGCACGTGCTGACGGCTGCCGTCCGCCGCGATGGACTCTTGCAGGATGCGCGCGGTGTCCTTCAGCGAAGCCCCGATGTCGGTGATCTGCGTGACCACCCCTTCCAACGAGCCACGGTCTTTGATGTTCAAAATCTGCGCGCCCTTCGGCAACGGCGGATCGGTCGGCGAACCGGACAGAACGTTGATGTACTTGTCGCCCAGGATCCCTTGCGTGCGGATTTCCACCGAAGCGCTTTGGTACAGTTGCACGTCGGGCTTCAAGCCCAGATCCACCCGCGCCATCCCGTCCTGCAGACGGATGTCCTTGATCGTGCCGATGGGGATGCCCGCGGTCTTGATCGCCGACCCCTTCACGAGCCCGCCGGCGTCGGGAATCAGAAACCAGGCTTCGTTGTTACGGCCGAAGAAAGTGGGGTCTTCACTCACTTGCATGGACATATAGGCGATCAACGCGGACACGCCGAGCACCAAGATTCCGACTTTGAATTCACCCGCTCGCAGCAGATTCATTCCTTACGCATTCCTTTCGACACGAACTTGCGCACAAGCTCGATGTCGGTTTCGAAAAACACTTCCGGTTTTCCGAAGAGCAACACCTGGCCCGCGTTCAACATCGCGACGTAGTCGGCGATACGGAAAGCCGCGGCCAAGTCATGGGACACCATCACGGACGTCCTTCCGGGATGCGCACGATGGGTGTCGAGAATTAGATTATCTACCATTTCGGTTAAAATTGGGTCCAATCCAGTAGTTGGCTCATCATAAAATAAAATTTCTGGATCTAGGGCTATGGCCCGCGCCAGCCCCGTTCTTTTCTGCATTCCGCCCGAAATTTGCGAGGGCAATTTCTCAAAATGCTTCGGGTCGAGGCCCACCTGACGCAACTTTTCGCTCGCGATCTGTAACACTTTTTCGATGGAAAGATCGCGTCGGTGCTCGACCAAAGGGAAACAGACGTTTTCGATGACCGTCATATCGTCGAAAAGCGCCGAGCCTTGAAAAAGCACGCCGAAGTTGCGGCGAAACTCGATCAGCTGATCGTCGCTCATCGAATTCAGATCGCGACCCAAAACTTCGATGGACCCCGACGTCGGACGGAACAATCCAAGAATATGTTTCAGAATGACGGACTTCCCCGTCCCCGAAAAGCCGATGACCGCGGTCAGCGAGCCCTTCGGGATCTCGAGGTTCATCCCGTTCACGACGAACTCTTTCCCGTCGAAGGTCTTGCGGACGTCGACCAGACGGATCGCCGTCTCGGGTTTTGGGTTCGTCTGCGGGTCGGTCGTCGTCGTCATAATTTACCGACCCCCGTGAGCGCGTAGAAGATCCGGATGATGTTGGTCGCGAAGTAATCCAGGATGATGATCATGACCATGCTCTGCACGACGCCTTGGTTCGTGGCATCGCCCACGCCCTTCGCGCCGCCTTTGGTATGATAACCGCGATAGGTGCAGATCGTCGAAAACACGAGTCCGAACAGCGCGGCTTTGAAAAGGCCCTCGTTGATGTGACGGACCTCGAGCATCCCGCGAATTTTGTCCCAGAAGACGGCCTCGTCAAGACCGACCAAATGCACGCAAAGGATCCAGCTGCCGAGCATGGCGACAAAGTCAAAAACCGCCGTCAGAAGCGGCATGCAGATCACCGCCGCGATGATCCGGGGGGCGATCAAATACTGTTTCGCATTCACGCCCATCACGTCGAGCGCGTCGATCTGTTCATTGACCCGCATCGTTCCCAAACGCGCGGCCATGGCGCCGCCCGCCCGCGCGGCGACGATCAAACCCGTCAAGACGGGGCCGAGCTCACGCGCGATCCCGAGCGCGACCACGGGGCCGACCATGTTGGTCGCGTTGAACATTTTGAAGCCGAGATAGATCTGCATCGACAGCGCCAAACCCGTGAACACCCCGGTCAACGAGATGATGATCAGCGATTGGTTCCCGACGAACTCCATATGGCGCACGATTTCCAGATACCGGAACGGCGGCTGCAGGCTAAGCCGCAGCGAGCTCAGCATGAACTTCATGATGCCGCCGGTTTCGGAAACGAAACTCACGAGCGACGCCTGCGCGCGATCGGGCCAGGTGTTGATCCGGTCGCGCAGCGAGGGCTTCCCTTTCGGCACGTAGGTTTGAGTGGTTTGACTCATCCGAGGTACTCCCGGGGCACGCGCCGGGACACGCTGGTCAACATCTCCCACGGGATGATGTTCGCGAGATCGCCGACTTCGCGGACGTCCAGACGCGGGCCGAAGCTCGACTCGCCGAACAGGACGACCTCGGCGCCGATCTCGACCGGCGCGGGGGCGTTAACGTAAAGATGGGTCAATTCCACGAGAAGAAAATCCATGCTGACGCGACCGACGACGTGGCAACGCTCGCCGTTCACGAGCACGATGCCCGCGTTCGAAAGCGCGCGGTGATAGCCGTCGGCGTAGCCGACGGGCACGACGCCCAGAACGCACTCCCCGCGCGCCGTGAAGGCCGCGCCGTAACCCGCGGTCTCGCCGGGTTTCAGGTGGTTGATCTTCGCGATCTGCGATTTGACAGTCATCACGGGATCGAGCTCAAAATCCGTTTCGAAAGGGGTCGCCCCGTAGAGGCAAAGCCCGGGACGCGCGCCCATCTTTTCCCAAGCCGCGGGCCAGGCCGCGCCCATCCGGTTTTTCATGCCCGTGCGCTTCAAAAGCGCGCTCGTGCTCCAGATGTGCCAGCGCGCGCTGTCGGGTTGGAACTCTTCGGCCCGCTTCTGGAACTCCAGAAACTGCGCCTGCGTGTGGGAGTTGCCGGTGTCCGCGTCCTCGCCGCTGTGCAAGTGGGTCAGGACCGCGTCGATCTTCAGCTGCGGCGTTAAGCGCAGCAGTTTCTTGAGCTCTTCGAATTCTTCCTTCATGAAGCCCAGTCGGTTCATGCCGGTATTGATTTTCAGATGCGCGCGGAAGTCGTTTTGCAGATGGGGATGCAGGGCTTCGACCTGCTTGAGCGTACTGAGCACGGGCGTGAGTTTATGCGCCACGAGTTTCTCGCCGTGGGTTTCGAACATGCCGAAAACCAGGACCTGCCCTTCGTCGCCGGCCTCGCGCAATTCGATCGCCTCTTCCACGAGGCTGACGCCCAAGGCCGTCGCGCCTTCTTCACGCAGCACGCGCGCGCACTCGACCGCGCCGTGACCGTAAGCATCCGCTTTGATCATCGGATACCAAGGCACGCCGCCGGGAAGCAGTCCCTTCAGTTTACGAAAATTGTTGCGCAGATGATTCAAGTTGATCTCTGCGACGGTGGGCCGGATGCGCACGGGAAACCTCTCGCAAAAGACTCAGATCGGCGGAACGTCGAAGTCGGGTTTAAAGCTTTGCGTCGGGCGGAACAAGCAAACTTTGTTGCCGCCGCGAGTGCGAATATAGCTGAGGGCTTGCCCCGCCGAGTGATCCAGCTCGGCCGCGCTCGCGCAGAAGGTCGGATACTCGCTGATTCCGCAGCTAATGCTTAATGGGCGTTCCGCGTACTGAAAAACGTGGGTTTCGATCATCCGGCGCAGGCGTTCGGCCCGGATCGCCGCCCCTTTGCGGGCGGAATGGGGCAAAATGAGTGCGAATTCGTTATCCAAAGTGCGGCAAACGACATCATTTACCCGTGACGATTTTTTGATCAAAATCGCGAGCGTCCGGAGCGCCGTATCGCGCACCACGCTGCCCTCCCGCAGGATCCGCTCCCAGTCGTCGAAGGCGACCTTCACGACCGACACGGCCTTTTGCAGACGGCGCGAACGCGCGACCTCTTCTTCGAGCTTCATGAAATAGAATTCGCGGTTCGGCACTTCCGTCGTGGGATCGTCGAAGTTGATCGCGTCGAATTTTTTCGCGATGTCGAACTGCGCGTAGGCCTGCGCGAAAACCAAAAACTCGTTGTCGAGCAGATCCGGATCGAAACCCGATTTGCTCCAGAACAGGAAGAGTCCATCGCATCCGCGGTGCACGAGCAGCCCGCGGGCCAGGTAATCCTGCACGTGGAAACCTTGGCGCATCAGCTCCTGCACGCTTTGCGGCGCTTCGTTGCGCGCCAGGCTCAGATGCAGATTCTGGATTTCGTCGGTCGTCAGTTTCGCCCCGACGCCTTTGAGTTTTTCGATCTCCAGACCCATCGCCTGGGTCGCGACCAGATTGTGCACGGTCGGCAGATACTTCAGATAAAGCGCGTGCAGATCGCCTTCCGGGAACGCGCGCCCCAAACGCTGGAAGAACGTACCGACGATGTCTTCTTTCGAGCTCATCCCGATGTAGGACTGCTGCGCCTCGCGCACGAAGAAGGTCTGCACGGATTTTTGCGAATCCCAGCGTTCTTGAACTTCGTTGAGATTCGCCTGCAGTTCGTCCGCGCGTTGGTTTGCGGCCGAAATCTCTTCGTCTTTCAAGGTCTCTGCCGCCGCGAACTGTTCGTTCTGGTAGGTCAGAAAAAGCTCGGACGCGACCTGATCCACGGTCCACTTCAGACGCGTTTCAAGCTCCGGTCCGGACGGAATCAAGTCGACGAAATTGTACTCGCGGTAGGGCTCGAGCGCCTTGGCCTGAGCCGCATCGACGACCGGCACGAACATGACCTCGGGATTGATTTCCAGAACCGTTTCAACGAAGCCGCTGAGGTTCCCCATGATCGCTTCCAAATTGAAGACGACCATATGGGGTGAACTTTGGCGGATGCGCTCGATGCAGGTGTCGTAGTCCATGAACGCGAAGGACTCGTAGCCCTCCATGGCGAGCGCCGTGCGCATCTGACTTCCCACCTCGATGTCGTGGAAGAAGCAGAAGATCGTGAACTGTGCGCGCACTTCGTTCGTCAGGATCACTTGCGCTCCCCGGGCTTACGGATGGCGACGCTCGCCCCGGCGACTTTCGCGGTCGGCTTTTTCGCGGCGAAAGTGGGTTTGTCGATTTTGCCGAAGCCCGTGTTTTCGGGACTCACCGACGGCACCTCCGCCGAAGGGGCGGGGCTGTCGCCCGGAGCGCCCCCGATGGGCGTCAGCGGTCCATTCTCGACTTGATCGATCAGCGCCAGCGTTTCGTTGATCGCCCGCTCTTGAATGACGGACGACGAGCCCGCCTCTTCCGGCGGAGTTCCGGCGAGCTCTCCGGAAAGCTCGAGGCCCACGCCGAGCGGAACCGAAGGCGTCACCGTCAGCGGAGCCTGCGGCGTCGCGCCCGTTTGCCGCGGCGGAAGCGGCGCCGCCGTCGGCGGCTTTTGCGCGACCGCGGTCCCCGCCGGCGGAGGCTGCCCTCCCGGGCCCGCGGGCATCGGCACGGAACGCAGCGGCGCCGAGGTCGCGGGAGCGGCGGGAGCCCGGCCCGTGGGATTCGGCGGCAAGTTCGCGCCGATTCCCGATAGCGGAGCCGCGTGCTCGACCGCTTTTTTCGGCGCGACGGGCGGCGGAGCGGAGGGCGCTTCGGCTTTGCTTGGCGAAAGACCCAATTCGAAATTCAAATCGAGCTCCGGCAACTCACCCAAAGTCGGCGACGAAGTTTCACGCGCGGGTGGAGGCGCGGCCGGCTGAGGCGTCGACTCAGGCTTCATGAAGGAGCTGAGAGCGGAGGGCGCGGGCGGTGCCATCGGCGGAGGCGCGGCCGGCTTCGATGGCGCGGGCGGCAGATCGTCGAGATTCGGCAGACTGCGACCCAATCCCGCGGACGGCGCGCCCAATCCACTCGGTGCCGCAGAGCTCGGCGCGACCGGTGACGGCGCGGTGGCGATCGGTGCGCTCGCCGCGACGCCCACGGGGAACTTCAAGGTCACGGTCGTCCCTTGACCCGCGACACTCGAGAACAGCAGATCCCCGCCGAACTCCCGCGCCAGACCAAACGCGGTGGACAATCCCAAGCCCGAATGCTGCGAAGCATTTTTCGTCGTGAAGAAGGGATCGAAGACTTGCCCCGCGCGATCGGGCGCGATGCCTTCGCCGGTATCCTTAATACGCAAAAGAACATCGGTGCCTTCACTCTCAAGGCTGACCGTCAGTTCTTTTTTCGGCATACGTTCCATGGCTTCGATCGCGTTATTGAACAAAGCCTCGACGATCTTCATCAGCGCGAGCGGATGCGCGCTGACTTCGGGCATCCGCTTCAGATTTTTTTCAAGCTTGATGCCTTTGATCTGCAGTTTGCTTTCGAAGGCGCCCAAGGCGCGGTTCAAAACTTCATTCACCGAGGTCGGCTCGGCGCGGAACTCTTCTTCACCCGCGAACGAAAGAAGTTTCAAGACGATGCCGCGACCTTCGCGCGCGAGCTCTTCGATGCGCGTCACTTCCTCTTCGTTCACGGACTTCGCTTTCAGCAGCTGAGCCTGCGACAGGATCCGGGTCAAAGGACCGTGCATTTCCCGCGCGAGCGCCGACGCGCTCGTCGTATAGGCTTTCATTTTCTCGCGCGCGAGATCCGCGGCCGGTGTCGCGACCGCCGCGGCCGGAGCCGGCATCGCGGGCGAAGAGGGCGACATCGGCGACGCGGGCGCGGTCGGCGAATAGCCGCCACCGGTCGAGAGCCCCGTGGCCGCACCCGCACGCGGGGGCACGCTCTTGAGCGCCAACATCATGACCGCCACACCCAAAAGGGCGAAGCCGCCACCGAACAAAAGAATTTGCAGGCGCAGGCTCGAGACACGTTCGTTCAAAGCGGTCAGGGGACGTGCGAGCACAACGTAGGAGTTCGAACCGGGAACTTGCTCGTAAAGACCTTGCAGCTCGACGCCCGCGTTCGTGCGGAAGGTGCCAACGCCCTGAGCTTTTCCGGCGCGGGTGATTTCGGTGACGATGGGATCGTCCTTCAGCGTGGTGCCGACGTAGTCCGCGGTCGTGTGACCGAGGGCCTGACCTTGTTTGTTCACCAAGATCACCGAAACATTTTGTCCACGCTGACGGTCGATAATGGCTTGGAAGACGTCGGTCTTCGTGATGACCGCCGACCAGTCGCCGTTCGCGTTCCCGCGCATGATCCACAAAAAGAACGGACGACGTTGCGGATCCAGCAGCGCGGTCAGCGCGGTGCCGCCCAAAGGAATGTCCCGGGGCTTCAGTCCCTTCAGCGCGATCTGCGTATAGTTTTCGGCCCAGGACTTCACGCGCGTTTTGTCGTGGAAGGCCCGCTGCTGGATACTCCAGACGCCGTTCGCGCCCAGCTGCAGTCGCGCGACCATTTCGAAACGATTGGAGATGCTGTCGTTGAAATCCGTGGGTTGACCGAGCACGCGGGGCGCGACGATGTCGAACTGCTCGTTGATGATTTTGAACTCGGACAAAAACGCGGGAATCAGGGCCGCGATCTGCGAACGTGCGGCGGCCTCGCCGAGAGCTTTGGCGTCGCTCGAGACACCGGCGCCGACTTGGTAATAGGAAACCCCCACCAAGGCGACAACGACGGTCAAAAATATGGCAATCGCTTGTGCGCGCATCCTGCGTTACCTGCTGGATAATATTGTAGTTTTACGCGCGTCTAAGAATCAAGCGAGACTCCTTTACGTTTTCTGAAAAATGCGACAAACCCTAGGCCATGAATTCCACGCGCTGCGATTTTTTGGTGATCGGTTCGGGACTTGCGGGTCTGGCGTTCGCCCTGAAAGTCGCTCACAGAGGGACTGTCACGATCCTCAGCAAAGACAAAGTCACCGGCGCGAACACGCCGTGGGCGCAAGGTGGAATCGCCGCGGTCATCTCGAAGGACGACAGTTTCGAATCCCATATTCATGACACTCTGCGAGCAGGAGCGGGCCTCTGCCGCGTCGACGCCGTGCGAAACATTGTGGAACAAGCCCCTGATCGCATTCGGGATTTGATGAATTGGGGCGTGAAATTCGATCGCCTGGGAAATGACGAAGTCGACCTCACGCTCGAGGGTGGCCACAGTCACCGCCGCATTCTGCACTTCGAAGATCATACGGGTTCAGAGATTCACCGCGCGCTGCTCGCGCAAGTGCTGGCCCATCCGAACATCACGGTTCTGGAAAATCACTTCGCGGTGGACCTTTTGCAAGCGCGACATATGGAGACCTCGGTCCCCGATGACGGCCGCGTTTACGGCGCCTACGTGCTCGACCGCGACAGCGGCGAAGTGAAAAGCCTGACCGCGGGCTGCACGATTCTTTCCACCGGCGGCGCGGGCAAAGTGTATTTGTACACATCGAACTGGAGCGGCGCCTCGGGCGACGGCATCGCCATGGCTTGGCGTGCGGGCGCGAAGGTCGCGAACATGGAGTTCATGCAGTTCCACCCCACCGCGCTTTACCACCAAGACACGCGCAACTTCCTAATCAGCGAAGCCCTGCGCGGCGAAGGCGGCGAGCTCATCAACTCGGCGGGCGAAGCCTTCATGAAAAAGTACGACGAGCGCGGCTCGCTCGCGCCCCGGGACATCGTCGCGCGCTCGATCGATGCCGAGATGAAACGCACGGGCGCGCCTTGCGTGTACTTGGACATGACCGCGAAACCGCGCGAATTTTTGGCCGCGCGTTTCCCCGTCATCTATAAAAACTGCGAACGCCTGGGTATCGACATCGCGACCCAACCCATCCCCGTCGTTCCGGCCGCGCACTATCTGTGCGGCGGCGTCGTGACAGATGTCGACGGACGCACGGAGCTGCCGGGCCTTTTCGCTTTGGGCGAAACCGCCTGCACGGGACTGCACGGCGCGAACCGACTGGCCTCCAATTCCTTACTCGAGTGCCTGGCCATGGCCCATAACTGCGCGGAAACCACGGCACGCGAAATCGCGCCGCCCGCCGCGACTTCGGCCCGCGACTGGACCTATCCCCCGCCCACCGACGCCGATGAGATGATCGTCGTGACCCATATGTGGGAAGAGATCCGCCGTTTGATGTGGAACTATGTGGGGATCGTGCGCTCGAACAAACGTTTGATGCGCGCTTCGCACCGGCTGGAAAACATCCTGGCCGAAGTGAAAGAGTATTACTCGGAGTCGCGCGTACACGGCGATCTGCTGGAACTTCGCAACATCGCCATCGTCGCGGATCTCACGATCAAATGCGCGCTCGAGCGTCGCGAGTCCCGCGGCATCCACTACAGTCTGGACTATCCGTGGGCTTCCTCTGAAAGCGTCGCGAAAGACACCGTTCTCAAGCCATAAATTTCGTTTATCACGAAGATGGATCACCTTGATTTTACGAATCAATCCCTCTCGGCTAGCTTCGCGAGCCAGGAGGATTTATGTCGAAAACCGAAAACCTGTTCCGAGTTCTGGTCCTGGGCGGCGCGCTGATCGCGGGCCCCGCGCGGGCGCAATCCGAAGTCCGCAGCGAAGCGAAAAACCCCACCTCCGCAGTGGAGGCGATGCTCGCCCTGCCCGAGGATCAACTCGCTTTCTGCAGCCGCGACGACGAACGCTCTTGCGAGGTCGACGAAAACGGCGAAGCCCGTCCGCAAGCCGGCATCGAGTGCTGCTGGGGCACGAGCTGTGGTTGAGCGGCAAGAAAGTCTGCTTACGGCGCCGGACGCGGTCTTTCGCGTCTGGCGCCACCGCCTGAAGATCGAATTCGACGCGGCCGCCGCGTTTCGCGCCCTCGCGCGGGATCTGCAAAGTCTGTACGGCGAAAACGATCCCGTCGCGCAGCTTTCCCTTGAAGCCGCCGCGGACGAAATTCGCCACGCCGATCTGTGCCGCCGGATCTTGAGTCACGATCCCGACCACGAGTTTCAAGGCGATGCCCTCGCGGAATTACGTCTGGG
This sequence comes from Pseudobdellovibrionaceae bacterium, assembly GCA_019637875.1. Lineage (NCBI taxonomy): Bacteria > Pseudomonadati > Bdellovibrionota > Bdellovibrionia > Bdellovibrionales > Pseudobdellovibrionaceae > Pseudobdellovibrionaceae bacterium. The sequence goes on from JAHBUW010000017.1 coordinate 43,290, forward strand.
GCCTGAGCGCAAACTCCTCGTCCGCCAAGCGCTGTACAATGCCGTCGCGATGGGCTGCGTGACCGAAAGCCTCTCGACCGCGCTGTTGATCGAGATGAAAAAACGCGCGGCCCGCGGCGTGATCCACGACACCGTCCACGAAATCGCGGTCGACGAAGTGAATCACAGCCGGATCGGCTGGGCGCAGCTCGCACGCGCCGCCGGTGAAGACGATATTCAGTGGCTTGCCCCGCACGTCACAAAAATGATCCAGGTCGCGCTCAATGAAGAGATCGATCCCCTCGTCGTGGACCGTGGCTATACACCGGACCTGAGCGAGTGGGGGATCTTGCCCCGCACCGAGGCGCTCGGCATCATGCGTGAAGTGGTCGAAGAGGTCGTCCGCCCAGGGCTCCGGCATTTCGGGTTGAAATTCGCCTCTGCCTAGCGCCTATTTGACAGCTGCCACGGCCCGGCACACACTGGGCCCATGCGCCGTGAAAACATCCCGCAATGGCAGCTCGACCTTCGTCTTATCTTGCTCGCGACTTTCGCGGCGTTTGCAAGCGCATGCGCTTCGACTCCCGAGAACCCGCACTTTCAAACGATGAGCGAAAGCCAGATCATCGACGCCGTCGAAAGCCAGACGCAGAATCGTAAGCTCTACGACGGCTTCATGAACAATCTGGACGTCAGCGCGACCCTCACCACCGAAGCGGTGGGTCGCGCCCTTCTGGATCAAGGCGCGCGCATCTACCAATGGGACCCAAGCGCCTACGCGAACGAAAAGTCCAAGGCCGAATCCCAGCGCGCGACCGAAACCGAAGTGTTCTTGAGTTTCTTCGTGCCCGAACGCAAATGGGACGACCTGGCCAAATCGCAATCGAAGTGGAAGATCTTTCTGGACGCGAACGGACGCCGCTACGAGGGCAAAGCGAAGCTCTGGAAATCGCAGCTCGTCGAAGTGAAGAGCTTCTACGCACACCACACGCGTTGGGGCACTCCTTATAAAGTGACGTTCCCCGTGCCCACCCGCGAAGTCGAAAACACCGTATCGAAGCTGACGCTGACCGGCCCCATCGGGACCGTCAATATGGAGTTCAAACCTTCGGGAATGCCCGCGCCCGCGTTGCCCGTGACCGAGCCCGGCCCCATCGGCAGCGATCCCGCGCCCAGCGAAGGCGAACCCTAAAGCCGAGCCTTCGTTTTAAATATCGATGGTTTGATTGCCGTCGGTCCCGAACTTGGAGATCGTCAGGCCCATCTTGCGGGCGATCGTGTACATCAAATTGTTCAGTGACGAGTCTTGGGCCGTGATCACGCGGCCCGGACGCAGTTTTCCCGCGCCCCCGCCCGCCACGATCATCGGCAAATTGTCGGTGGAGTGATCCCGACCGTCGCCGATGCCGCAGCCGTAAACCACGATCGACTTCGAAAGGACCGAAGCGCCGCCTTCGTTCTGCGCCTTCAACCGCGCGAGGAACTTCTGCAGACGCGTCACGTACTTCTGATTGATGTCGAGGAACTTCGCCTTGTCCGCCGCTGACTCCTGATGCGAATAGCCGTGGTGCCCCTCGGCGCCGAACGAGACTTCGCAGTCGAGCAGATAGCTGGTGACCTGGTTCTTCCCGCAGATCATGGCCTGCGCCAAAAGCTCCAACATCAGATCGGTGTAGGCGTAGAAATCCGTGGGATTCGAAGGCTGACCGGCCCCGGTCGTACAAGCGACGACGGGTTCACTGTTCACGCGCTTTTCGGCTTCGCGGACGGATTCCAGATACTCGTTCAGCTTCGCCTGATCGCTTTTGCCGAGCTTACTCATCAAAGCCGACGTGGAATCCTGCGCGTAATCCAGAATGCTGTTCTTGTACTTTTTCTGCCGGGCCGCGAGCTGCGCGCTTTCGGGCGCCGAGCCGCTGCCGTAGATTTCGTTGAACAACGCGCGCGGACCGCGAATCCGCGGCGCCGGTGACGGCCCCGTCCACGAAAGGTTACTGAAATAAGCACCGTTGAATTTGTTGTCCGTGGGGTGATCGTTCGGGCCGACGAGATACATGACCTGCCCGCCCAGATGATCCGCCACGCGGTGATCGAGCGTGCGGCCGACGTTGATCGTGGTTTCCCAACGATCGGTCGCCGGCAAGGGACCGCCCGAAAGCCAGCAGCTCAGGCGCGGCGCGTGCCCGTCGGCGTAGATCTCGGAGGCGCGGTTGCGCAGACCGTGGATGAGCGTGAAATCGGATTTCAAATTTTGCAACGGACTCAGGACGCTGGGCAAGCTGCCCGATCCTGAATAATTCCAGGTGCCGCGCGCTTCGCCGTTCGGTTTATACAAAAACACGAGCCGCGGCGACGCGACCACCCCTTGCGCCAGGGCGCTCGAAAGCGGAATCATCGCATCCAGCAGCGGCAGGGACAGCGCGGTCCCCAGACCGCGGATCACCGTGCGCCGAGACATATGGCGTCCACTCATGGCGCCTCCCCTCTTTGATGGCGGAACTCGTCGCTGAGCGCGATCGCCTCGATCAGTTTCGAAACCGGTTGCCCGAAGGCGTCCTCTTTGATCGCGATGCGGTTGACCACGCAGTCGTCCGCGCTTTGCAGCGAACGGCCGAGCGCCAAATTCATGATTTTGCGGGTCGCGCAGACCTTGGCCCGATCGTCGTTCGCGATCATCCCGGCCAGCTGAATCGCGCCGCTGAACGTCTGCCCGCCCGGCAGCGTGCCGGACGCGTTGATCGAAGCGCCGTACTCGTCCGTCGTGCGGTAACCGCCGATGGCGTCGTAGTTCTGCAGTCCGATACCGATCGGATCGATGCGCGAATGGCAGGCCACGCAGGTCGGGTTCGTCATGCGCAAATTGGACCGATCCTGCTCGGAACCCGGGGGATTGATGACCCCGGCGGGCGGCGGCGGCGGCATATCGCACAGGATGTTTTTCAGGACGTACTTTCCGCGTCCCACGATCGAAGTCTCGGTCGAATGCGAGGTCAACGTCAGGACCGAGGCGTGACTCAGAATCCCTTGGCGCAGCGGCCCCAGGTTCGTCTCGCGGAAGGTGGAATTAGTTCCCGAGAAACCGGACACGCCGTAGTGGGCCGCCAGACGCGCGTTCACGAAGCTCGTATTCGCGGTCAGCAAGGTGCTGAGCGGAAGGTCCTGCGCGAAAATTTTCTGCACGGCCATACGGGTTTCGTTCCCCATGTCCGTGCGCAACGCCTCGGAAAACCCGGCGTAGGAAATACTTTTCGTCTTCAGCTTTTTCATCTCGAGCCATTGATCGGCCAAAGCCTGTACGACGTGAACCGCGCGTTCGTCCGCCATCATCCGCTTCACCTGCGCCGCGATCTGTTCGCCGCTGCGAAGCTGATCGCCCTGCGCCGCCGTCAAGAGCGCGCCGTCCGGCAATGAACCCCAGATGAAGTAGGCCAAACGCGACGCCATGTCATGACCGTTCAAAGCCACGGTCAAACCCGGATCGCGGTGATTCGGATGTTCGACCACGCGGAACATGAACTGCGGCGAAACGATGATCGCGACCAACCCTTGCCGAAGACCTTCATCGTAGCTGTCGCCTTCGTCGCGGGCTTGTTTATAAATGTTGAAAACTCGGTTGTCGTCCGCGGCCGTCACGGGCCGACGGTAAGCGCGGTAAGAGTAGCCGCGCAGAATCTGGCGCGCGCAGTTGTCGGTCGTGGCGGTGCAGGCGCTCACGACCGAAGAACGACGCGTGCTGAGCGCTTGATCGACGACGTAATAGGCCGTCTGCAGGAGTTTGTCGGCATACGAGACGTCCGAAAACAAAGACATCGCGTCGTTGTCGAAAGTTTCACCCGAATTGTCGTCCGGCATGTCCTTCGCGAATTCGGTCGCGAAGGGGAAACCGAAAAGGTCCCGCAACGAATTGCTCAATTCACGTTTGTTCAGACGGTGCGCGACCACGCGGCCGACGTCCGTGGGGTTCGCGCACATCGCCGGTCCCGAAAAGTTCGAGCGCAGCGCGAGCGCGATGGAGCTGACCTCGTCGTCGGTCAGACGCAGACTCAGCATATTGGCAACCGAACCCATCGCGGTTTTGATTTGCGAAGCCGAACGTCCCCGCTTCTCCGACGTATTCACGTCGCCGTGGCAAAGCGCGCAGTTTTGCGCGTAAAGTTTCTGGCCTTCGAAAAGTTTTTGCGGATCGACGCTGGCGAACTCGCCCGAGTTGAGTTGTCCGTCCGCGAACATGCGGCCCGAGCAGTTCTGGAAGAACAGCACGGTCACGACCAAAAGGCCGAGGCTCGGAATTTGGAAAAGAAGCTTCGTCCGATTCATGATGTTCCTTCAGCGATGCAAATCCGTTTGCCGAACGATTCCAATGACTTTCAGGATATCGCGAAGGGGCCGCCACGTCGAAAAACGCGTGGACACTTGGTCATTTCTAAGACGGTTAAAAGAAAGAAATACGCCCGTGCGGGCGCGCCGCGCCCGGGGCGTACGAGAGTGAGACGGCGACGACCTACTTCGAGGCGCCTTCCCGCTTGAAGCGGAACGAGATGAGCTTTTCGAAGGTCGAGGGCAAGTGTTGTGCGAGATTGAGCCCCAGCCCCTCGAACCCCTGTGGACGCAGCTCTTTCAGGTCTTCAAGGATCGCCTCGCGGACGATCTTCGCGTACTTCGCCGGCGGCATGCCGCGCAGGAAACTCAGGTCGAAATTTTTGCCGTACTTTTTGCTGATGTCGTCGAACATCTTCGTTTCGACCCCGGGGGTGAAAAGCGTGAGCGTCGTCACTTTCGTGTCTTTGAGTTCGGCATGCAACGAACGCGTGAAGCCCACAACCCCCGCCTTGGTCGCGGAGTAGGTGCTCGCGCACGGAAAGTTCATGAACGCCGAAACGCTCGCGTTGTTCACGATCTTGCCGCCGTTTTCCTGACGCAACATTCGCGGCAAAATCGCCCGGGTCAGATGCATCATCGCGGTCAAATTCACCGCCACGACCTGGTAGATCTCGTCGACGCTTTGGGTTTCGAGCTGCCCCCCGGTCAGCTGACCGGCGTTGTTGATGAGGCAATCGACGACCTCGCCGTCCGTTTCGGCGAGCAGCTTTTCGATGTCCTCGCGTTTTCCGAGATCGGTCGCGATCGTGCGGACCGAGCCCGCGCCGCGTTTTTTCAGCTCATCCATCAGCTCGGGTTCGAAGCTGCGGTTGATCAGCGTGAGGTGCGCTCCGTTGTCCGCGAGCATCTCGCAGAGGGCCTTGCCGATCCCGCGGCTGCCGCCCGTGACCCAAAAATTACGTTCGCGGATTTCCATCTTTATACTCCGTCTCTGATTTCTTGGGCTAGCCTTTGGCTAGTCTTCGTGAATGGAGGTCGTCGCGGAGAGCCCCCATCCTTTCAAGATTTCCGTTTCGTCGTCCGCGGCCATCGCCTTTTTGAACTTCGCGCCCGCACGCCCCTTCACGCGACGCTCGCAAGAGGACCAATCACGGTGACGCAAGACTTTGCCATCCAACAAACTCAAATATGAATGCGCGGCTTTTTTCGGCTCATTTGGGCGCATTTCCGGAAGCGCCTCGTAGGGCGGCAGATCGTGGATCGCGTGCGGATAGCGGGTCAGCGGACCATCGTACAAATCCACGCGCTGGCGGGCCGACATCTTCACCGCGATGACGTCGCAACGTTCGTTGCCGGGCGTCCCGCGGTGACCGCGACAGTACTGCCAATTGATCGAGTCTTTCGCGCGCCCGCGCACCAGCAGATCCAGCTCTTCCCAGTGTTCGCGATTCAACACGGCCTGCCCCTCGGCGTTTTTCCAACCACGACGGCGCCAACCGAAAATCCACTGGGTGATCCCCCGGATGACGTAAGTGCTATCCGTGTACAACAAGACCGGGCGGGGATCGTCTTTGATGAATTTCAAGGCATGAATGACGCCCGCCAGCTCCATGCGGTTGTTCGTCGTATCGAAGCCTTGGTCCCCCAACTCGCGGACGTGCCCCTCGGGCGTGGCCACGATGGCGCCCCAGCCCCCGGGACCGGGGTTTCCCGAGCAGGCGCCGTCCGTATAGATCAAAATGTGATCACGTAGAAGGTTCGTCAAATCCATGCACGGGAATTCTTGCCTTAGCGCACGGGATAGGGGAAGTCCTTTGCATGACGACAGTCGAAATTCCCAAAGGAAACACTGCATTGCAGGTCAATGAGACCGCTTACGAAATGCTCCGGCCTTCGCTCGGCGAGGGTCAGCGCGTTTTGGATCTGCCTTGCGGCGAGGGCGAGTGGCTCGGCTTCTTGAAATCCGCGCACCCCCGTTCGAAGTACATCGGCGCGGACTTGCGCGCGGATCTTCCGAATTTCGACTTCGAATTCTTGTCGCTCGACGTGACCCGCGAAGATCTGCCGTGGAAAGAACTCGATCTCGTCACCAGCATCAGCGGCATCGTCTGCTTCGGCAACCATTTGCGGTTTTTCCGCGAAGCGCACCGCGCGCTCAAACCCGGCGGAAAATTTCTGGTCACGAACGACAACCACTGGACGCTCCGTGACCGTATGCACTTTCTGCTTTTCGGCACCTACAAACGTTTCCCGCTCGTTTACCGACCGTCCGAGGGGAACACCCAAGCGACCACCATCATGACGACCGTCGACGCGCTCGAAAAGGCCGGCTTCAAAGTCGAAGACGTGCGTTACACCTCGGCGCGTTTCGAAGACTATCTGTGGGTGCCTTTCGCGATCGTTCTTTGGACCTTGCAGGGTCTGGCGGTCGCGGCGGCGGCCGGCGGGAAAAACCCGCGCTTCAGTTCGGACTTCATCCGTCGACTTTACCCGCTGCGCGCTTTGTGGTGCCGGCACTACCTGATCCTCGCGCGTAAAATTTGATCGTTTTGAGACGATGGAAATCGTCTTGAAACTTGACGCTTCGACAGTCGCGAAACCGTGAAAAGAAATAGAACGCGCGCCCGCGCTGGTTTCGTGTTTGCAAATGAGATCGTGCATCGGACCGGGGGAAGCTGTGACTCCTTAACTCAGGGGGTCTCGGTGAAAGGTCTTTCAAAAGTTCTCGTTTTGAGCTCACTCTTTTTGGCCGGCTGCGGCCCGGGCCTCGTGGTTTCGGATGTGGCCGCGGGTCGTATGGCAATACGCGCCGACGGTCTTCAAATCGAGGAAGATCGAGCATCTGCGCTGCTCACCGATCAAAGCGGCGAAGAAAACGACTCTTCCAACGGCATAAACAACGCCGTTCAAAACGACGACGACATTCGCGCCGCGATGCTGTCCGTGCTTTCGCGCTTCCCCACGCGCGGCGAACTTGAATATCTGCGCACACGCCGGGATCAGCTCGGCTCGGCGGAAGCCTTGCATGTCGAATTGACGACTTCGACCGAGGCGCTGCGCAACTACCGCGCACTGAGCTGCCGCTTCTTCAACTCCTGCAACCAGCAAAGCCTGACGGAAGACTTCGCGAGCCGCCTCGCGAATGGTGCGAGCCTCGTGAAACTTCATCAACAGGTCGAGGTCGAAATGGTGAAAGCCATCGAAGCGCTTTACCGCCAACATCTGGGACGTCGCGCGGACTTCGAAGGTCTGAGCTACTACCTGAATCAAGGTCGCAACGGTCGCACGCTTTCGGACATCGGACGCTCGATGAGCCAATCGGACGAAGCCCAGCTGCGTGGGTTCTATCTGCAAATTTTGCGACGCGAACCCGACGCGGGTGGCTTTCGCTACTGGTTGGATCGCCGGGCGGCGGGCGTCAGCCTCAGCGATATTCGCTCCAGCATCCAGGCTTCAGCCGAAGCGCGCGGTCAGGCACCGGCTTCGGCCTCGGTGGTGGCGGCGCAAAATATCGTGCGCGACGAATTCCTCGGCGTGACCGGGCGTTTTCCCACCGTCAGCGAAGTCACGCAATACACGGGATTGTCCGCATCGACCTTGCGCACACGTTTGCTCTCGACGATCGACGGCCAAGCTCAGATGAAAGCCATTCTCGCGCGCCATTTCGGCGGTGACCTCACGGCGGATCGTAACGCGGTCACGAATCGCATCCTGCTCGGCATGAGCCGCGCCGAAGTCGAATTGGAGTTGCGCCGTGAACGTCAAGAGATCATCGGAGCCTCCTACGCACTCCATCTGAACCGGGCGGCGGACCTGGCGGGACTTGAGTACTACCTGAAGCTCGCCGAGGGCGGAATGTCGCGCGCGCAAATCGATTCGAGTATCCAAAACTCCGTCGAGGCCCGGCTGCGGGGCCTCTATCGGGAACTGCTCCTGCGCGAACCCGACCTCATGGGCCTGCTTTACTATTTGGAGAAGATCGAGGAAGGGGCCAGCATCGAGTCGATCCGGCAGAGCATCCGCTCGAGCGACGAGTTCCGCTCGCTTTGATCCATCCCCCGCCCGTCCCAATTCCGGGACGGGCGGATTCATCGGGACTGAATAATTCGCTTTGACCCCGCCCTTCCCCACGGCGTTAGAATGGCGGCGTGGATATCATCAAAGTCGAAAACCTCAATAAAACGTACTCGGCCAAGGGTTCCGGTCAGCCGTTCGAGGCCCTGAAAAACGTGAACCTGAATATCCGGCGCGGCGAAATCTTCGCCCTGCTCGGTCCCAACGGCGCGGGTAAAACCACGCTCATCAACATCATCTGCGGGATCGTCAATCCGACATCGGGTCGCGTGGAAGCCGACGGCCACGACATCCTTCGCGAGGCGCGCCAGGCGCGCACGAAGATCGGCCTCGTGCCGCAAGAGATCGTGACGGATATGTTCGAAAAGGTGTGGAACACGGTTTCTTACAGCCGCGGTCTTTTCGGCAAAACCCGCAACGACGCCTATCTCGAAAAAGTCCTGAAGGACCTGGCGCTCTTGGACAAACGCCAGAACAAGATCATGACGCTTTCGGGCGGCATGAAGCGCCGGGTGATGATCGCAAAGGCCCTGTCGCACGAGCCCGAGGTGCTGTTCCTGGACGAGCCCACGGCGGGCGTCGACGTTTCGCTTCGTCGCGAGATGTGGGACATGGTGAAGGTCCTGCGCGAAAGCGGCGTCACGATCATTCTGACCACGCACTACATCCAAGAGGCCGAAGAGATGGCCGACCGGATCGGCATCATCAACAAGGGCGAAATCTCCCTCGTCGAGGACAAAAAAGTCCTGATGAAAAAGCTGGGCAAAAAGCAGCTCACGCTGGAGCTGACCAAACCCCTCGGCGAAATCCCGGCGGGTTTCGGCGAATATGCCTTGTCGCTGGGAGGCGACGGCCATCAATTGATCTACACCTTCGATAGCCACGCCAGAGAAACCGGCATCGCGCCGCTCTTGAAGCGCCTGGGCGACCACGGCGTGGACTTCAACGATCTGAAAACCAGCCAGAGTTCGCTCGAAGACATCTTCGTGGAACTCGTCAAAGGGGGACGGCGATGAATTTCCAAGCGGTGAAAGCCATCTACCGTTACGAGCTCGCGCGGTTCTTCCGCACCATCGGTCAAAGCATCGCCTCGCCGGTGATTTCGACTTCGCTTTACTTTATCGTCTTCGGTTCCGCGATCGGGAACCGCATGCAGGACATCGACGGTCTGTCCTACGGCGCGTTCATCGTGCCGGGTCTGGCCTTGATGACGATCCTGACCGAAAGCGTGTCGAATTCGTCGTTCGGGATCTACATGCCGAAGTTCTCGGGCACGATTTACGAACTGCTCTCCGCGCCGATTTCGGCCTTCGAGATCATCCTGGGTTTCGTGGGCGCGGCGGCGACGAAGTCGATGATCATCGGCGCGATCATCCTGATCACCGCGCGGTTCTTCGTGGCCTACGAAATTCAGCACCCGCTGTGGATGCTGGGCTTTCTGCTTTTGACCTCGGTCACGTTTTCGCTCTTCGGCTTCATCATCGGTCTGTGGGCGGACGGTTTCGAAAAGTTGCAGATCATCCCCATGATGATCATCATGCCGCTGACCTTCCTGGGCGGAAGCTTCTATTCGATTCATATGCTCCCCGGAATCTGGAAGGACATCGCGCTTCTGAACCCCATCGTGTACCTGGTCAGCGGATTCCGCTGGAGTTTCTACGGCGTCTCGGACGTCGGCGTGGGCTTGTCCCTCTCCATGGTCGCGCTGTTCATGCTGATCTGCCTGGTCGCGATCTGGGTCATCTTCCGCACGGGCTACAAACTCAAAAACTGATGCCACGCCCGGGGTCGGCCGTCCTGACGGCCCTCATCCTCGCGCTTTTGGGGTGCTCGCGACCTTCGGTCGCGGAAGTGGGACGTCGACCATCGGTCGCGGGCATTGGCGGACCATCGGTTTTTCACGAGCCGCGGTCCGAGTTCACCCGCGACGAGCTCATCAACGACTTCGCTTTGATGTACGGCTTTCAGTGGGTGGGCTATCTCGTCACCCAGGCGGACATCATCCGCCGGACCGGACGCTTCGAAAACATGGGGACCTACCCTTTTCGTCCCCACCTCGACAATGACACTTACGACTACAACGTCTTCCGCCACGCGGTGACCGGGAACTACTACTTTTTGTACTATCGGTCGCGAGGTCACGACGTGAAGGCGGCCTTTCTGTGGAGCTTCGCCTCGTCCATGGCCTTTGAATTCGCCATCGAAACTTTGACCGAACGCCCCAGCTTTCAGGACATGTACCACACCCCCGTGCTGGGTACGATCCTGGGCCTGGGCAGCGAGCATCTCTCGCGGGAGCTTCTGCGCACCGATTCGGGTTTTCTGCGTTTTCTGGGCTACGTCTTCAACCCCTTCGCGGCGTGGCCGGGCGGCAGCGCCTACCGCGTGAGCGTGATCCCGGTCATCTCCTTCGGCGAAAGCGCGAAGGTCAGCGACAGCGTGACGGGACTCACCTTGCGGGCGGAGTACTAAGATGGCCTCCCTCTTCGCACTCTTTCTGAGCCTCGCCTTGGGACCGATGGTCGCCCACGCCCAACGCGCGATTGAAATCATCGAAACCCCGGCCCCCGCCGCTGACGGCGCGACTCAGACCGACGGGCCGACATGGACCGATGGTCTGCATCTGCTCGCGGGTGGCGGGGTGAACTTCAGTAGCTACTCGTCACGGTTCTTGGGCGGAGAGATCGGCACGGGCTTCAATCTGAAAACCGACCTCGGCTTCGAGTTCGGTGAGCGCTGGGCCTTCGACCTGGGCTCATCGCTGAAATTCAATGCCGTCCAAGAGCTGATCCTGTGGGATACGCTGCTGACCGCGGGCCTGCGCCATCACTTCGCGGACGATCACGCGGGACCTTTCGTGCGCGTCTTCGCGGGCGTCGCCCCCTCAGTGCTCGAAGTCCGCGACCGCGCGAAAATGACGACCTCCCTCGGCACGGACGTGGATCGCCTCGTTTTCGACGGGGAAGTGCTGGGCGCCTCGGTCGGCTGGTCCCCCGGTGCGCTGGCGGAGACCTCTTTCATCGAAGCCTCTTTGAGCGTCCAAACTCTTCGCCGCGAAAAAAGCATCGCCGACGACAACCAGATCCCCGTGGTGATGCGCACGCGTCTTTTGAACGGCGACGCGCGCATCTGGAGCCTGGGCGTCATCTGGGGCGCCCGGATTTTCTAACCGGCCTTGCGTGGTCACATTGACCCCGCAGTCCCGCTTATACCTCGCCCCAAGCAAAGAACTCTCGTGAGTCACCCATAAGCGCGACCCGCACCCACGGCCCAAAACCGCCCTCCGTCCTGCTTTCCGGTCGCGCAACGACACCGGCAAGGCGTGACGAAAGTTGGCCCCCTTTTCGCTTTAACCGGAACTCGTCCGGCCCTGATCAGGGGTGCGGACATGGGGTTGAAGGGGGAATGTGTGGGAGCCAAGGCCGTTAGCCAAGCTGAAAAAAAACCGGGTGTGTTGAGCCCGGCCGCAGCGGCCTTGGCTCTTGCCGTTGTCCTGATGATCGCCGATCTCGCCCGTGCGCAGTCCGTGAAGCCCGAGGATCAAGTTCCGGTGGCGAAGCGCTGGTCGGTGATCGCGGGCCTGGGACAGAGTCAGAACTTGTACATCACGAACTCCGGCCGCGAGCAGGCGGCGACCGATTTTTCGGGCAGCCTGCGCTTTCGCCTGGCACCGAAGACTTTGCTCAGCGCGAGCGTGGCCGCGAGTTACGACAATAAATATGAAGAGTCGGATTTCACGCAGGCGGCGCTGAGTTTGTCGCAGTCGCAGATCCCGATTCTGAACGAGTCTCTGCTGTGGACGCCGTCGATTTCGGGACAGCTGCCCGCCTCGCGCGTGAACCATGCGGCTTCGATGCGCGGGGTTCTGGGCTTCTCGAACCGCTTCGACGTCAACTCGGAGAAGATGGGTTGGACGCGGGCCTCGGTGGCCTACCTGGCTTCGGTCTCGCACGCGATCTACGAGTACGAGACCGCGACCAGCGGCGCGATCAACCAACCCTGGCGGGTGTCGCAAGGACTGGAGTTCACCTGGGCGCTCAGCGACCGCGTGTATCTGGTTCTGTTCGGGAGCCACGGCCTGCGCCGCTCGATGCAAGGGAACTGGAGCGAATCGCTCACCCACGCCGAGGAAGTTTACGCGCAGGTCACGGCCAAATGGGGATTGAGTCTGGGACACCAGCTCGGTTCCTCGATCCGGACCGCCAACGGACAAGACTTGAATTTAAGAATGAACAGCGATCAGGACTCGATCGTTTACTTACAAAGCACCCTCATTTTTTAGGAGCACGCCATGAAAACAAACAGCCTCATCCAGAAGATCGCCCTCAGCGCGCTGATCCTGACCATGGCAATAACATCGGCGTGCACGAAACCCCGCGACAACCAGATCGCCGACGAAGAACTCGATCACGAGTTGATGGCGATCAGCGAACTGCAAGGCGAGGGTTTCCAAATGCAACTCGCTTCGGCCACGGCCGAAGAAAAAGCCAGAGGAGAAGGTTCGGGCATCCGTGCCCTGGCCATCGCCGGATCGAAGTTGCCTTCGAAGCTGAATCCCCTCTTGCAGGGACAAATCGTTCAAGGCAAACCCGGCGCGACGCTGAACGTCCGTTTTCAGATCGAGCCGAAGACCCTGTTCGTTCATCGCCTCGTTCAAGCGAACGACGAACTCACCGCTCTTGAGAAAGACCTGATCCAGGTCGATAAAGGTCAAAAACTTCTGCCCGTCCTCGCGATCCCGGTGAAATCCGTGGGCGTTTTGGTGCCGATCAAAAACGACCTCGGCGAGCGCACGCACAAATTCGAACTGCGCACGACGGATCTGGCACAAGCGACCCACGTCCGCGTCGATCTTAAAACTGAAAATGTCACCCGCATCGAGCTGCCCAAGGACCGCCCGGAGCTCGCCCGCGAAATCGTCGACGCCGGTTCCCTGCGCCAAAAAGTGCTGAGCGACGCCGATCTCGCGCGCCTGATCCCGAGCGACCTTCAGCTCGGTGCGGGACAATACGCCACCGAACTCGTCACCGACGAGGACATGGCCGGAACGCAGACGAAAATCCTCGTCTACTCGATCCTGAAAAAGTCCGCGATCAAAGACGCGAAACTTCTGTCGCAATTGGCGGGCGGAGTTCAGCGTCTGGACGTGCGGATGTGCCCGGCGACGATCGCGTCCCAAGCGGGTATCGAGGGTGCGGACTGCGTGATGCTGCTGGAACGTTCGCTGATCGCCTTCCAAGTGAAAGCGGAACTCGTGACTGATAGCCAAGGCCGTCTGACCGACTCGGTCAGCCTGCGCCCGGTGGCGGGAAAGAACCAAGGGGGCTTGCTCCAAATCGGCGAAGGCTCGGTCGTTCGCGTGGAAAACAGCGCGGACCGCTTGAACCTGTCGGACGACAACCTCATCAGCCTCGAGTTGCTGAAGGATAAAGAGTTCCTGTTCCGTCGGACTTTCCAAGACGCGGCGTCGACGCTGATGGCCTTCGGCCCGGGCGCGAGCGGCGGCCTCGACATCGTGAAGTTCGTCTTCGAGAAAGACCGTCTGGTCGTCAAACGCGTGACCTCCATCAACGGCGACAAAAATCCGAACGAGATCGACCACGAAGAGATGTTCTCGGTTCCGGCTGTCTACCTGCAAACCAAGACCGCACAGGGTCTGACCCTGTCCCCGGCCCGCGTGACCACGCCGGACAAAGCCGACGCGGTTCAACTCGACTGGTTGAAAAACACGATCCCGGTGGCGAACTCGCCCTTGTCGTTCCTTTCGGCGGGTCAATGCTTCCTGTCGGTCGGTCACCAGGCGATCCGCGATCTGGATCAGCGCCTCTCGCAAGGGGTTTTGAACTTCTCGATCCAGGGTTCCTACACCTTCCGTCCGGAGTGCATGTCGGTCTTCGGTCTGAACGACTACTGGTACGAGGCGAATGCGCAATCGACTTACACTTTGAGCGAGCGCGTGTCCTTCAAACTGCACGACACCAAACAAGACGCGGTGAAGACCCAGGACCTGCCGTTCCGCGCGCAGCAGCTGCTCGGTTTCGGTTCGTTCACCGTCGGTCAAAAATCCCAAGACGGTTTCGGTAACTCGAACCGTCTGACGGATGAAGCCGCACGCCCGGTCATCCAAAACTTCCGCGACGGTCGCGTCCTCACTTACGTCCTCGGTGGTGCGAGCCACGGCACCCGCCAGTCCGAGCTCGTCATCAAGTCGACCCGCCAGGTCGTCAAAGACTGGAACGAGGCCCTGCACAAGGCCTTCCGCGGAACCGCGCTGGAGCGAACCGGCGATTACGTCGCGCTCAAAGTCGAAGGCCAGGACATCGCGAAAGGTCAGCTGGGAGACCTCGACCGCAATTACATCTACAACTTCGAAAAGAACATGGACTCGGGACTGCTGGGTCTGTCGCAAGCCGGCCCGAATCCGCGCACCGGTTTCGTCGAAAGCGCGAACGTTCTGATGTACGGCGGAAACCTGATGGCTTACATCGGTTACGAAAAAGAACTGCAACGGATTCAAGGTGAATACGAAGCCCTGAAGAAGAGCGTTCTGGCCGCCGACGCCAAAGCGAACGAGCAGATGAGCGTTCCACAAGGAAACTTGGCCCAAGACACGGTTTCGTTGGATGAGGTCATCGCGAAAGCCCAAGAGCGCATCCGTCCGATGACGCCGGTTTCGCTGGCGCAGTTCAAGGCGCAGGCTCCGGCCCGCCGTTCGAACGTGAACGCTTATGTTTCGAAAGTCCGCCAGACGCAGATCGACAACTCGGGTCTGAAAAACCAAGCGCTGAGCCAAGTTCTGTCGAAGCGCGATTACATCCAGAAGATCATCCAAAAGGCGATCCAGATGGGTGAGATGCGCAATCCCGAGTTCATGGAGGCTTTGACCGCGGCCGAGATCCTGAAGTCCTACGGCGGCGACATCAACGCTCAGGAAAAACGTCTGCTGGCCCTCGAGGCGCAACGTTTGGCCCTGAAGTCGGAGTTCGCGAAGAACTTCCGTCGCGGTCCGAACTGCATGATGTCCGCGCCGCAAGCGTTCCTGTCGGGGGACGTCTCAAAAGTTTCCGTGGACGACGTTTTCGTGAACTGGTTCTCGGATACTTTGGCGCACGAGATCGGTCACTCGCTGGGTCTGACCCACAACTTCAAAGGGTCCTTCGACCGCGCCAACTTCGAGTTCGCGGGCGAAAAAACCGGTCGTGAGTACTCGTCGGTCATGGATTACAAACCGGCTAGCCATACGGACTACCGCAAACCGGGTCCCTACGATGTCCACGCCCTGCGCGCCGCTTACGCCGGATTGGTCGAAGTCGGTGAGGCCGTGAAGAAAGCGGCACGGGACGAAAAAGGTCAGAAAGTGATCGTCGTCCAGACTCCGGAAAATCAGAACGTCAAAATCGTTTTGAACCAGGGTCAGTTCATCGCTCTCGAAGATCTGAAGAACATCTTGGTGCCGGCCCGCCTCGACGCCAATGGCAAGTCGGTGAAGAGCTTCTGGGATCTGAACGCCTCGATGCTCGCGCGCTTCCCGCTGAAGGCGCACGGCTTCTGCACCGACATCGACGTCGGTGGCGATCCGACCTGCGCCCGTTGGGATGCGGGAACGACTCCGCAAGAGGTCGCGCAGTTCTACATCGACGACTACAAAGCGATGTACCCGGTCCTGAACGCTCGTAACAGCCGCATCAACGGTGTGGGTTTTGGATCCTACTTCTACCGCACGCTGATGGCGCAGATGAATATGCGCAGCTTCTTGGACGAGGCCCTGTACCAACTGATCCAGGGTCAGCCGCAAGAAGTCTGGGTTCCCTACGCGATCGGCGCTTGGGCGGGAATGAATCAACTGCTCGAGACCGTGACGACCCCGAACGTGAACTTGGGCGTCTTCGACCCGGCCCGTTTCTCGGTGCAAGAGATCCAGGTCCAAGACGAACAAGGTAAAGTGTCGACGCGGAAACTGCTGGTGGAACGTAAAGCGCTGCAGGATCTGCGCGTCCCGGGCTTCGAGACTTCGGTTGAGACCCGCGGGATCGAGATCGACAAGATGCTGGCGCTCCAGTTCCTGACTCTGCAATCGCTGGGAAATCCGCGCTACTCGTCGGTGTCGCTGCAGTTCTCGTTCGTCGATTTCGAGCGGATGCTGTTGGGCCTGACCGATGAGCAGTCGCTGGTCGTCCGCACCCTGGAAGGCGCGCTGTCGGGAAGTCTGCAAGGCATGACCTTCCTGGGACAACAGCCGATCCAACTGGATCGCGGCATGAAAGTCGATGTGACCGAAGCCATGCGCTACTACTCGATCCTGGGTGCGACCGTCCTTCTGGACAACAGCGCCACGGTGGACTCGGCGAATCCGTCGCGTCTGTTCCTGGTCGGAAGCTCGATGCATTCGGCCCCGGCGGATCGCCCGGTCGTGACCCGCATGGGATCGAAAGTGACTTCGCCGACCGCGCTGAAACTTTACGCCCATGATCCGGCGACCTCCATCGGTCGTATGGTTCGCCGCGCAGCCCGTGACCGTGCGGTAATTGAAGGTTCGAACGCATTGGTGAAGGATTTGGCCGCGGTTGCCCAAGCGGCGGCCGGTGCGGATGAAGCGGCGAAGGCAACGGCGCGGGCCGCCCTGGTGGCCTCACTGAACGCGATGAACGCTTCGGGTCTTCTGGCCAATGCGGCGGAAGAGGCCGCGGGCGCAGGCATCGCGGCGCAAGCCGAACTGCTGGAGCAGTATCTGGGTTCGCGTCTGAACTTGGTCCAACAGATCGAAGGTCTGTTGAAACAAGGCGCGACGCTCGAGATGCTCGCCGAGCAGATCGCCCAGATCCGCTCGAACGACGAGACGCTCATGCGTGACGTCCCGGTCCTGATGGTGGCGCAGACCTTGATCAACGCCGGAATGCAGACCGACGAGCAAAAGGCCATCGCCGGCGCGCTCTTCAACCCGGGCGCACTCGAGATCGAGCACGGCTCCATCGTCGGCTCGCTCGAGCAGATGAACCGCATCATCGCATTGGTGAATCCGGAACTGAATCGCTAACAAGAGCGCCGGAACACCGGCGTTCCCGCTCTAAAACTCAAAGTCCATCCGGTGGGATTCGGCCTCTTCGCGATAAGCGGGGTCGAGTCCCACTTCCATACTGAGCTCACGACCATTGCGGTGGCTCGACAAAATTTCGGTAAATCCCAACTGACTGTACGAACGATAGGCCGGTGTCTGGCGCAGGGCCTCGCGGTGACTGAGTCCGTCCGCGCGCGCCCGATCGTAGACCTCGCGATTCACGTCGATCAAATTTTCCGTCACGATGCGCTCGACGCCGGGCGTGCGGGCCAGCAAAGCCGCGAGCAGCAAAGTCGAAACCCCCGTGCCGCGCGCCTCCGGAGCAACGCCCACGTACTCGACTAAAAGATCCGGACCGCGCTGTTCGTGATTTCGAATCACGTATGCCAAGCTTCCCAAAGTTTCGCCCTTTTCGTTGACCCGCGCGACCGATGGAATGACCGAGTCAAAGCGCAGGCTTCCGGGGATTTCGCGGGACAGCCGCACCTCTTCATAGCGGGCCTTTTCCGGAGCCCCCAGAAAAGGTCCCGCATGCACATCGCCGCAACGGGGAGCCGCCCCCGCGAAGGACGCGAATTGGGCGATCATCGTCAAAAAGATGCACAGCCCACGCGCTTTCACGGTGAGCTGAAACGGAATCCGCAACATGAATGAAGTGAAATCCAAAATCCGCGCCGCGATCAGCGCGGGGCGAACCAACAGAGCGGGCGCTCGGCTTCGGGATCACCGCAGGCCCCGTGACGGGGATCCAGCGGATCGCCGCGTTTTCCGAGCGGCATGCGGCAAAGCGCCCCCGCCAGAATCGTATCCAAGCGGCACTGCCGCGACGGATAAGTGTCGGCATTGGTGACCTTCACCCGCTCCGGACTGGGCGTCAGAAACGAAATCGGAAATTCTTTAACGAGCGTCAAAAGTCCCAAGCCCGCGCGGGCGTTCCGGCGGCACAGAACAAGATCGCGGGCGTTCACGCAGCGACGATCAAGCTCGGACTCTTCCGCTGGCGACAGAAAACCCGTTTCGGTTTCATTCGCGTGCGCCAGCAGGTGAAAGCAAGCCGAAGCGGCGTAGTAATCGCTTTGCCCTTCACCGCTTAAGAGACTTAGACCATCCGGAGCGCGGTCCCCGGTCCACTCCGGAGGAAGCTGCCGCCGGGGAGCCCCGCCGTACAAATGGCCCAGCTCGTGGCAGATCACGAAACGCAAGATGTCCGCGTTCAGTCGTGGACTCCGCAGCAGTCCCCCATCCAAACGCACGAACTTCCGTCCCCCACGCACGTCCGCACTTGCCACCACCAGGGGACTCTCGAGATGCAATTCGAATTCGACCTCGGGATACTCGGCGCGCGCGTCGACCAGCACCTGCTCCAGGTACGCGGGCGTCTCGGCGACTGGAATCGGTGAGGTTTGAAAGAAGGCGAGCGCCAGCAGCAGAAAGTCCATGGAAGCGTAACTTAACACGGCTCCCGACGAGCGTCCCCACGCAAAGCCCGTAGTCGGTAGAAATGACCCTTTGAGGTCGACGCCGGGAAGGGGCTTTTGACCAGATCTTTGACAGCTCCCGAGGCTCGCCCTTTTCGGATTGCGGGCGCTGGGTTTGCAATAGCTTGCGAGGATTCCCTAACTTCGTCGGTGAGGCTTAGATGCAAAGATTCCGTTGGGCTTCTTTGAGTATCGGACTGCTGCTCTCTTTCAATGCGGGCGCCACCGGCGCAGGCCCTTTTGAAAAAGCACCCGCCCACGGCCCCGTCTGCCCGGAAGGGATGGAGTGGGTTCCACTTCCCATCCCCCGCCCTGCCGATGCGCCCACCGGAGTCACCGCGCCCACGGGGCCCGCGACGGATCCCACACCGACCCCGACTCCGAAACCCACGCGGCCCGTGCCGCCGCCGCCGAAAGTTCCGGACTTCGCGCCCGAACCCGCCGATCCCACAAGCCTTGGTATCCCCCAGCTCGATCAGGCGTTGGAGGGCAAAGCTTCGCCCCATCTGCTGCCTTACTGGCACAACTATCCCTGGCGGAAAATCGAACGTCCCAACACGTGGACGAAGTATATGTACGAGCTTCTCGCGACCGAAGGCGCCGACATGACCTCGGTCGTCCCGAAGGACGCGGCGCTGTTCTGCCCGAACTACAAAAACATCTCGGATGACGAACGCCGCTTCTTCTGGATGCGTTTGATCTCGGCCGTCATGGAGCAGGAAAGCACCTACCGCCAGTTCCGCGCCTACCACAGCGTGCGCGTGCAGTGGGGACTTTACTCGGTGGGACTGATGATGTTGTCGCTGGATTCCTCGAAGCAAAAACGTTTCGGCTGCGACTTCGTCGAGGGTTACGACGACCTGTATGACTGGCGCAAAAACATCCGCTGCAGTTTCCGCATCATGCGCCACTACTATATGGAAGATCGCTCGATCACCGGACGCACGGCCCACCAAGACGGCCGCTGGATGGGGATCGCCCGCTACTACGAACCTTTCCGCGATCAACGCTACCGCGACGCGAACGGCGCCGCAGACGTGCTCAAGCGCACGAAACAGATGCGCCAACGCTGGATCGAAGACGCGAAAGAAAAAGCGCATCCCAGCAACCGCGACTCCAAGTACCAAGCTTGGGGCGAGAATTACCTCGAGCGCATCACCCGCCTCGTGAACACGATGCCGTTCTGTCTGACCGGCGCCGACGACGAGTTCCTGCCCGAGGATCCCGCGCCCCCGCGCGGCCGCCCGAAGGGACCTTATATTTGTGTCGCTCGCTAAGGCGAGCTCGGTATTTGCGTGGCTCGCTAGCTAGCTATTTCCGGGAGGCGAGGATCTCGAGCAGGTTCTCGTCGAGGTCCGCGAAGGACGGCGCGTCCTCGCTGCGGGTGGCTTGGGGCTCGTTCAGATAAAGCGGCAGCAGTTTCACCCGCGCGCCTTCAGGAATCCGGTTCATGCGATAAAGGGTCCACGCGTAGGAGCGCAGCTGCGCGATGGCGGAATCCCGTGAACGCGAGGTTCCGGTCTTGTAGTCCACGATCCAAACTTCATCCCGGCCATCGGCGCCTTTGATCAGGCCCCATAGATCGATACGTCCCGACATCCAGAACTCCGGTTGCGCGCGCTTCGCGCCGTCCACCTTCACCAGAAACGCCCACTCGACGAAACCCTCTTCGATCAGCTGGCGCATCGAAACGCCTTCGACCTTTTCGAGTTTTTCCTTGAGCGTGACCATCTCGGCCGCATCGTCATATTCCCAGTCGCCTTGAAGCAGTTCCAGCGCGCGGTGAACATCCACCCCGTTCTGGATTTTTTCGAAGCGCGACCAACCCGAAGCCGCGGCGATTTCACGCGGGCGCTCGGCCAGTGGCTCTTCCACTTTCCAAAGTTCACGCACCCGCCCCGCGGTCTCGGCTTTGCGCTCAAAGACTTCGAGTGCGGGTTCGCGGTGACGGATTTCCAAATCGAAGGCGGGGCCATCGTCCGCGAGGGTATGCAACCCCTCGGCCAGGATCGACCAGGTCGGACGACGGGCCATCCACGAGGCCGACACTTCCCTTTTCCAGACGACGCTGACAGACTGAATCGCCCGGGTCAAAGCTACGTACAGAAAGCGGTCGAATTCCGCGACTTCCCGGGCCTTCTCGGTCTCCATCAACTCATAGGCCCAGCCACTGTTCAGCCACGAGCCCGTGCGCGCGCCGCGCACGCCGAGCGAAAACTTCCCGCTCATCTCGTCGGCTTTAAAGACGCCCGGGCTCACCGCGAAACGTGCGGTGCCTGCGCGGGTCAAGATCACATGATCGAACTGCAAACCCTTCGAGGCGTGAATCGTCATGACCTGCACGCGGGAAGGTTCGATGACGGCGGGCGCTTCATCATCGGATTTCTCATCGGTGATCTGCCCGACTTCCAGTTGTTCGATCCATTTCAAAATATTAAAACCGGGTTCGCGCTCTTGGAACTTCAGATCCGCCAACAAGCGCCAGAAATGGGACTCCCGTTGCCCACTGGCATCGAGCTTCAAACTTTCGTCGATGAAGCCCTCGTTCAGCAAGGTCTCGACCCATGCTTGAGTCAGACCTTTCTCGTCGGCAAGGTTGAGCGAAGCTTGCAGTGAGCGGAGCGAGGCCGCCGAAGTCTCGCCAAAACCGCCACCGCTCGGTTCCTTCAATCGTGTTTGCGCCGCCAGCCAATAGGACCCGCGCAGGCCGTACTTCAGCTGCGCGAGTTCGCGGTCATTCACATGAAACCAAGGCGATCGCAAAAGCGTCATCAGGCTCAGATTGTCATGGGGATTGGCCAGGAACTTCAGGAAAGCCAAGGCGTCCCGCACCTCGCGGCGTTCGGCGAAACCCGCCGCCCCCGAGAAACGCGTGGGCACGCCGTGCTTTTCCGCCAATTGGCAGAAGTCGCGCAGCTCTTTGTTTCCACGGGCCAGGACGCAGATCTTTTCCGCCGCGACACCCGCGCGCAGAAGCTCTTGCACCCGCGCCAAGACCGCGTCGTTTTCCTCTGCCACGGCGTCTTTCGGCAGACTCCAAAAAACCACCTGGGGTCCTTGAGCCAAATCTTTGTCGGCGCCGCCGCCGATCTCCATGGGGGCGAACTGCCGCGGCTCGATCTCGCACAAAAAACGATTCAAAAAATTCATCAGCTTCGGCGAGGACCGATAGTTCTTCATCAACCGCGAATTGCGGCCGCCGGCACCCGTCACCGAGGTCTCTTTCAATTCAAAAACTTCGGAACGCGCGCCCCGGAAAAGATAGATCGACTGTTGCGGATCGCCGACGACGAATTCATTTTTCCCACCGACAAGGGCGCCCAAGATCTTCACCTGCAGCGGCGAGGTGTCTTGGAATTCGTCGATCATCCAGTAGTCCCATTGCTCGCCGAACTGGGTCCCGCTTTCCGGATGGGTATTCAGGATCTTCAGCGTCCACAGCTCGAGATCCGCGAGCGCAAGTTCAGAGCGACGCGCTTTTTCGGTTTCAATACGTTCGCGGAGCGCACCCGCCAGGGGCAGAAAATGCTCCAGCGCCGCCGCGTAGTCCTGAATGAACTCATTCGAGAAGTCATCGCCCTCGATCTCGTTCCATAGATCATAGACGAGGACCTGCGCCTCTTTGAACGCGGGCGAAAGCTTCGTCGTATAGGCCCGTGGGCGGTCTTCGAGCGCTTCCAGCCAATGGGCGCGCTTCAGAGCGGGCGCCAGAGTTTTGGCGTGCCCCACGATGGCGCCCAACCAATCGATGAACTCCACACGGTTCGGCGGCAACTTTTCTTCCAAGGCCGCGATCCGGAAGTAGTCATCGCAGGCCGCTTCCAGCTTTCGAAAATGGGCATGGACTCCGGCCTCGACATCGGCCGCCGTTTCCGCGACCGCTTCGGGATGCACCGCCGTCAGTTCGCTCCAGCCCGCGAACGCATTCCAGAACGACCCGAGATCCCAGTTTTCGAGAAGACTCTCGAAATGCACGGCCTGCTCCGGATCTTCCAGGACCTGGCGCAGACTCTTCTTGCGCAGTCGGGACTCGCTCAGTTCATCCATGATCCGGAACTCGGGCGACAAACCCGCCGCCGGGCCGAAGCTGGATAGAAAACGTCGCAAAGTTCCGTGAATGGTCGAGATCTGCAGCGACTTCGACTGCTGCACGAAGCGCAGCACCTCTTCGTCACCAAGCGCCAGCGCGCCGAGGAGGAGGCGTTCGCGCAGCTCCTGGGTCGCCTTGCGGGTGAAGGTCGTGATCACTAAACGCGGAAAACGCTGCTCGCGCGCGCGGAACCGCAGGATCAAACTCAGAACGCGTTTGACCAGTTCGGTCGTTTTGCCGGCCCCTGCCCCCGCGCGGATGACGAGCGCATCGGTGCGGCCGCGCGTTTCCCAATCCAGGGAGTCTTTGAATGAGGTCACATCAGATGCGGTGCCCGACATAATCCCCTCCATGCGCAGCGATCACACAGTTCTTCTTTCAACGGCGCCGGCGCGATCAGCCCTTGGGCGATGGCCGTCATCCGCTCGCGCAACTTCAACTGAAGCTCATCCCAGAACGCGGACAATTTATCGGCCGTCGTTCCCTTCGGCAGACTGCGCGTGGCCAACCGACCCACGGCTTCGTCCGTGACGACTCCGCGGTCCCGCTCCAAGGTTTTCAGATTGTAGTAAAGGGCGCCCGTGACCAAGCCCTTCCAGGCCGGATCCATCAAACCTTCGTTCATGGCCCACGAATAAAAACCCAACTGGATTTCGTTGTCCTTCAGCCAAGAACCGAAGGCGTGCTTTTGTTGCGTGGACG
Source organism: Pseudobdellovibrionaceae bacterium (assembly GCA_019637875.1). Classification (NCBI taxonomy): domain Bacteria; kingdom Pseudomonadati; phylum Bdellovibrionota; class Bdellovibrionia; order Bdellovibrionales; family Pseudobdellovibrionaceae; species Pseudobdellovibrionaceae bacterium. Next base: position 66,988 of record JAHBUW010000017.1, read on the forward strand.
CTTTGTAGTCGTAAAGCAGGATCGATTTCAAAACTCCGCCCTCGAAGTATCCGTCCACACGGTCCAGACGTCCCGTGAAGGCAATTTCGGTCGGCGAGTTTCTTTCGCCCGCGCGCCAAACGCCGCGGGCGGGATCGAATACGAAATGGAACTCGTGCTCGCGCGCGATGATACGACTGCCGGGGTGACGGGCGAACCAGTCCCGCTCGGTAGCCAAAAATCTTTGGCCGAGCTTGATCCACTTCGTGCGCTGCGCTTGCCACAAACGGGGGTTCGCGTCGCGCATCATCTCGGGATCGCTGGCGGCCAGTCGGTCCAGAATCTCGCCCAGCTCGGCATCGCTGCGCTCGAAACGGATCGGATGCTCGGCGGTCAACTCCTCCAAGTAAGCGTGTTGCAGCTGACCTAACTGACGGCGATCCATATCCAGATCCACGAGGGGCGGATCGATGAGGCCGAAGATCTTCTCGGCCGCGAAGATGAAGGGACAGTCCCCGTAGCGCTGCAAACTCGATGCGGAAAGACGCAAAGCTTCGGTCTGAGGGACCGGAGTCGCGCCCGGTTCCACCCGCGCGGGTTCCTGGGCACGGGACGATTGGATTTCGTCCCAGCGACTGGACTTCGGATGATCCGCTTCGTGCCCGGCATTCCCCCGTCCCGCCAGCCATAAAGCTTGGGGCGAAGTCGGCGCCCCATCCCAGTCGGTCAGGGGATAACTCAAAATATCGATTTCCGAATTCGCCAGCAGACTCCACTCGAGTTCGAATTGCAGAAGTTTTTGTTCGGGGTGGGGCAGGAAAAATCCGTGCGTCCAACCGAGGGTGTCGATCTCGTCGCGACTCAAAAGCGAAGTCGCCCCTTTATCGGGAAGCTGGTCGGTCATGGACATGAAAATCCGGTGCGTCCACTGCAGCGAATCCGCGCTTTGCAGCGGCACGATCGCCAGACGATCCGCGCCCCCGCGCGACTTCGTGCTTTCCAGTCGCGCGGTCTGCACTTCCATCCACTCGACCCAGTCCCGCAGCGACAGATGCGCGCCCTTCGGCGTCTTTTCGTTCAGGCTTTCGAAAATCTGCTCCAGATCGGCGTAATCCGGGTCCACCCACAGCGCGGTCGCCTTTTCGAAAAAGCCCGCCAGATCCGTGGGACCGCCTTCGGATTTCCACGAGTCGACCCGCTCGCGCACGGCCGCGACCCGCCCCAAGTCCTCGTGAAAAAGCCCCGTCTTCAACTTCGCCGAGAACTCTTCGCTGCGCAGAGGAAAACCCTCTTGAAAAGCCGTGAAGAGATCGGCGTACTCCAGTTCCTCTTTCCAGAGCCGAAGTTTCGACGACCACTTTTGCAAAAGCCGGTGCGTTTGCACCCGCTCCGAAGACTCGCGATCCAGCGGCACACCCTCGACCTTGAAGGCCGTCGCCAAGATCGGGAAATCCATTTCGAAGTTCGGGGTGATGACGCCGATGTGGCCGATGGGAACGCCCGCGTCCAGCCACTCGCGGACCTGGCCCACGGCATTTTTAATCTCCGCGACCCGCCCCGAAAAGCGCGGGAACTCACGCGTGCGCGCCGTGGACTCGCTCGTCGCGATGTCGAGTTTTTCACCGGCCAGGCTTTCCCCCGGCTGCAAAAGAAAACGGAAATTTTCGGCGTGCGCCGGACGCGGCAGCAGAACCACGACGTCGTGAACTTCCGAAAGCCGACGGATCAGCTCGGCTTCACTGGCCCCCAAAGATGCCCCAAGATCGAAAAACAAGCGTCCGCGACCGGGGGCCGGGTGACGCAAACGCGGATTTTCGAATTCGGTCAGGACCGCGGGTAAAGACTCTTGCAGAATCCAGCCCCGGCCCCGCGCCTGATCAAAAAGAAACTGCGCCTCGGTGATGACTTTCCCCCAGCGCGTTTGCGCGGAAGGATCACGGGCGAGCAGATCTTCCAGAAACGTCGCGCGATCGGGATGGGCGAAGACCGAACCCAAGACCGAGATCAGCTCCACGGCGATTTTCAGATCCGACGGCGACAACGCCTGCCCCAAAGCCGTGCGCGCGAACAAATTCATCCAGTCTTTAGAAATGACCGTGGCCTTGGGAAGGTGCTTTTTCAACAGCTGCGTCCACAGCTCGGACCCGCGCAAAATGGCGTCGCCGGGAAGACCCTCGCGATCGCGCATCAGCTCTTTTTGCAATTCGAGTTTGGTTCGCAGATCCGAAACGATCCAGACGTCGTGATCGGGCTGGAAGTCCTGAAAGAGGGCGCTTTTGTCGGAAGGGTGTTGGAGGCGCGCGATCTTCAGCATCATTCCTTTTTAAACGCCACCGCTGTCGGTTGCAATCTTTGAAGCGCGGTGCTTAGGTAACAGGATATGAAGAAACGAATCTGGAGCTGGGCGTGTTACGACTGGGGCAACAGTGCTTATTCGACCACCGTCATGGCCGGGTTCTTTCCCGTCTTCTTCAAAGAATACTGGAGCGCCGGCGCCGATAGCGCGGTGACCACGGGACGACTGGGCGACGTGACGGCGCTCACCGGACTGATCGTCGCCTTGCTCACGCCGTTTTTGGGGGCCCTCGCCGACGCGCGACAGGCGAAAAAACTTTTTTTGTTCATTTTCATGGTGATGGGACTGCTCGGTTGCTTCAGCCTTGGACTCATTGATCAAGGACTGTGGATTTACGCGGCGTTTTGGTATGCCGTCGCGACGGTCGGCTTCAATGCGGGCACGACCTTCTACGATTCGCTGCTCCCATCGGTGGCCCCGGGCGCCGAGGGCGATCACGCGAGCGCGCTCGGCTACGCCCTCGGCTATCTGGGCGGCGGAGTTCTTTTCCTTCTGAACGTCGCGATGTTCCTCAGCCCCGCGACCTTCGGCATTCCCGACGGCGCGACCGCCGTGAAGATCTCTTTCATGACCGTCGCGGTGTGGTGGGCGATCTTTTCGATTCCGCTGTTCAAGTGGGTGCCCGAACCCGTGGTGAACACGCGTAAAGTTCCGCTGGGCGAAGCCTTCGGCGAATCGCTGCGCCAGTTGCGCCGCACCCTCGGCGACATCTGGCAGAAGCGCGACCTGCGTTACCTGCTGCTCGCCTTCTGGCTCTACATCGACGGCGTTTACACGGTGATGACCATGGCCGTCGACTTCGGCCTCTCCATCGGTCTGGAATCGAAAGATCTGATCACCGCACTGCTCGTCGTACAGTTCGTCGGGTTCCCGAGCGCCTATCTGTTCGGGCGCTTCAGCGGGAAATTCGGCGCGCTTCGTTTGATCCAGCTCTGTATCGCGGCTTACGCCGCGGCGACGATCCTCGCCGCATTGATGTCGACCGCCACCCACTTCTTTATGCTCGCGGTTTTCGTCGGCATCGTGCAAGGAGGCGTCCAGGCGCTCAGCCGTTCGCTGTACGCACGCATGATCCCGATCGAACGCAGCGCCGAGTTCTTTGGCGTGATGAATATGGTCGGACGTTTCGCGGCGATTCTGGGCCCGTTCCTGGTCGCGCGTACGACGCTCTTGACGGGTAATCACCGCTGGGGACTCGCCAGTCTGCTGATCTTGTTCGCGGCGGGCAGCTACTTCCTGCTGAAAGTCCGCGACCCGGCCGAGCATCCCGCCATCGATCTACCGAAGATTTAGAAACTGGCCCCTTTGTGTGCACATTCCAAATCTGCGGAGCTTCCGAAAGGCTTTTTCTTTCGGTCAGTTGGGGCCTCCGCAGCGCCTGGATGGCGTAAGACCCTGCGGCGAGGCCAGGATGGCCGTGCCCCAAATGAGCGAAAGAAAAAGCCTTTCGGAAGCGCTCCGGATGTCGGACGCGCACACAAAGGGGCCAGTTTCTGGTTTATTTGCCTTTGAGGATTTTCACGCCGCCGGCTTTGTCGACTTCGAACTCGGCCGAAACGCGGCGCGTGCCCGACGTCGACAGCTTCGCGATCGGCAGTTCGAACGAACCCCGCGGAGTCAGGATGACCGCACTGACGGGCGCCGCTTCCGCGTTCCCGTAATCGTTATACAACTGGTAGGTCGCTTTATAACGGCCCGGAACGATGTTCTTCGACTGCCACAATTCGACCCCAGGTCCGCGACGCGTGTCGAGCGCGAAGAGTCCAGGCTGTCCTTTGTATTCACGACGTTTGAAGTCGAAGGTTTTTCCCGAGGGATCCTGGATCGTCAAATCGACGTCATGATCTTTCGTCGGCCAGTTGATGAAGAACGCCATGAAGTCTTGGCCCTTGCCGCCGTTCATGCTTTCCACTTCTTTTTTCAACTGCTCGGAAGTCATTTTTTCTTTGGCGATGTCTTGTTTCAGCTTATCCAAATCGGTTTTCAATTTTTCGTTTTCCGTCTGCATGGTCGCGGCGGTCGCCACCGAGGCGACCTTGCGCTCGGCTTCGGCCTTCAAAGTTTTGTTCTCGGCCGAAACTTTACGCGCGAGTTCGATGATCTTCTCGTTATCGATTTTCGCTTTTTCCAGCTTCTCTTGGGTTTCCCGCAACATCTTCGCGGCATCCCCCGTCTTGACGCCCTTGAGCTTCGAGTCCGTCAGCTCATTCATCAAAAGTCGGGCTTCTTTCGTCGATTTGTCGAGCTGGTCTTTCAGGCGCGCGACCTGGGCCTCAAGCTCGGCTTCTTTGTTTCGGTTCGGCGACGCCGTTTCCGTCCGCTGACGTTTCTTCAGCTCTTGTTCGAGTTCCTGGACGCGAATGTCCTTCGAGGCCAAATCGCGCCGCATTTGCTCGACGTCGATCGTCTGGTCCACGGTTTCCGTTTGGCTCGCGGCCGTCAGTTCGGCGAGTTCCGCGGTCCGTTGATTCAGTTGGGCCTGCAGGTCGCGAACTTGATTCTGCATTTCGGTGAGTTGCTGTTGCAAAGCCGTCGTATCCACGGGCGGAGCCGCCGGGGCCTCCGGGGTCGCATCGGACTTGAAACTGTTTTGCGTCGAGGCGTGAATTTGCGCCGCCACCTGCGGATCGAGCGTCGACATCGAAAATAGCAGCACGAACAATCCGAACAGCAACGTCATCATGTCCGCGTAAGACACGAGCCAACGTTCGTCGTTGTGCTCTTCGGGCTCGTCGTAGTCCGTGGGCACGGGCGGCACCCGCCGCTCTTGCGCCAGGGACTTAGGTCCGATCCGCGGGATGTCGTTTTGGTTGGGATCGCTCATTCGGGATTACCCAACTTTCGGATTGCCACCGGCCGCCGAAACTTCCTCGGGCATGCCTTCCAGCGTGCCCAAATTGTCCAGACGGGTCGAAATATTGTAAGCCTCTTTAAGTTCATTGCGCAGATGGGGCGCGAGTTGCGCCGCCAGACGTTCGAACACGATCACGGTGGGCTGGCCCTCGCGGATCGCGAGAATCCCTTCGATAATCATCGCGCGCACGCTTTGATCTTCTTGCACCACACGGTTCGCGTAATCGGCCAAAGGCAGGATGATCAAGTTCGCGACCGCGATCCCCCAGAACGTCGCGACCAAGGCGGTCGCCATCGCCGGACCGATCTGATCGGGGCGACCGCTCAGCTGGGTCATCATCGAGATCATACCGGTCGTCGCGCCGAGCAGACCGAACGCGGGCGGGAACTTACCGAGCGCGTTCAGGGTTTTATAGTCGGCCTGGTAACGCTTACGGAAGTAGTCGCTGCGTTTAAGCAGAACGTTACGCAGCTCGAACGGATCGAGGTAGTTTTTGCCCAAGAAAAAGTAGGCTTCATTCATGAACGGATGGGGCGCTTCGGG
>JAHBUW010000018.1 GCA_019637875.1 Pseudobdellovibrionaceae bacterium
GCGCGTGCGCACGGCCGAGGATGGCGGAACCGAATCGCGCCGTCCGACCCACAGCGATGCCACCGGCCCCAAACTCAGCAACAATCCGACCGACCCCGCCGTTTCAACGGAGTCGGGCAAGAATGCGCAACAGGGTCAACCGATTCAGCAAGGCGTACAGCAGGGACAACAACAACAGGCCCAACAGCAGCAGCAACAAGCGCCGCCGTCGCAACAACAGCCGGCTTACAATCCGAATCAAGATCTTCGCTCAAAACTGCTGTCCGCAATCGGTGGAATGTGGGAACAGAACGTCCGGCCGACACCGACTCCCGGCGAGAGATCGGCCGTGAATCCGCAGACCAATTATGAATGGCCCGCCAGCCAAACCTCGACCGCCGAAACGGAAATTCCGCCCATGGACACGGAAGTGAACACCGGAGTCGCGCAGGCGGCGCACCGCTGCTATATGAAATCCGGCGAAGCCGCCAAGATCTGTAGCGGGGCGCTCGCGCGTGCGCAAGGCGTCTCGGCGCAGATCCAACAAGCACAGCTCAGCGCGAACTCCGGTAATCCGTCCGCGTGCGCTTCCGTCGGAAATGCGACGGCCAGCGCAAACCAACAGATCCAAGGAGAGCAAAATACCTGCGCGGCCGTTCTCGCCCAGTGCGCGCAGATCTGCGCGTCGGCGCAATCGCAAGTCTCGGCTTATCCAGGAACGGACGCTTCCGTCCAAGTCGCGGAAGGTGCATCCGTTTGCCAAAGCGCGCAGGCCACCTCGGCGTCCATCGCGGTCAACCAGACCCAAATTCAGGCGGCCTACCAAGCGGCCGCGCAGTGCTATCAGCAGACGACCGGAACCGAATTCACGCCCACAACGGGTTCACCCGCACTCCGGCGCGCGTCCGCGGACTTCGGAAAAGGCACCGAGAACGGTGGACAGGCCTCGGCCTGCCCCGGGGGCGTCTGTGCGGCCGACGCGAATACGGGTTCACAGCAAATGCCGAATCCGGCGAAACTTCTCGTGGAAGATGAGGCCGGTGGTGGCGGTGGTGGACGTCAAGTGAGCGGTGGCGGTTACGCCGAGGCTTATAACATGCCGGACTTCGGTTCGAAGTTCCAGGCCACTTCCCCCAGCCGCAAAGTCGCGACAAAGCCGGGACAGCCCGCAGCGGCACAAGCGGCAATGGCTCCCGCGAAGAATCCGGGCTTTTTTATTAAAGACAAAGAAGCGGAACGGCGGGCGCGGGAATTCGCGAACTTGCCCCGCACACGCGGTCAGGCCGGTGGTGGCGGCGCGGGCGACGCCCGCCTCGCGCAGAAACCGGGCTTAGAACGATTCGTTCGTCGCCCCGCGAATCAACAGATGGGGATCGGCGGGAAGCATACGAACATCTTCACGACGATCACTCAAAGTTACGCAAGACACTCGGAACGTCTCCAGCCTTAAAGGCCGGAGACGTCACGACTCCTTAGCGGCAGACGCCACCGGATGCGCCCACGGCGCTGCAGCCCGAGTTGCCATTCGGCGAACCGCAGTTGCAGCCGGGGTGGCTGCGCCAGAAACAACGCACCAATACGCCGACTTTCGAGATGTCCGCCGGGATCGAAACCGTTCCACCTTGGCTGGAATCCGCCGTGTACAGATAGCCGGTCATGTTTGCGGGATTCACGTCCAACACGAAGACCGCTTGTCCCGAAGACGACTGCTCCAGGCTTTCCATGCGGATCCGCTCTTTCGAGGTCTCGATCACCGCGCGGGTGAAGATACGGTCGAAGGTTCCGGGACGACCGTCGGTGTTACCGCTGATCGACGCTTCGTATTTCACTTTCGGATAAGGCGCCACCAGCATGCGATTCATGGTCGCGGTGAAGTTCGCGCGGAAGTTGCGGTCTTGTGAACCGCAGACGAGCTCGGGGCCGGCGAAAGCGGCGGGAGCGAGCAGGGCCAGAACCAGGACGACGGACAGGGACTTCAGAATACGCATCGGTAAAACTCCTTTAACGGGGATGCTCGGAATTGGGGGTGGAGCGCTTGTAACGCCCCCCGGCCCGCCCGCGCGAGCGGAAAGGAGTCATTCTCATTGCGGGCGGCGTTTTCTCATTTACGCGCGCAAGGATGATGAAGAAAGGAAATGACCGGAACTACTTCTGCAGCAGAAAGATTTTGAGTTTCTTCACGGGGCGGCCTTCGGCGTTCACGAGGACGACCTCGGCGCCTTGGGATTTAAGAACCAGGTTCTCGACCGGGATCTCGTCCTTGGCGGCGTGATCCGCGACCACCGTCGGCTGACTGGCCGCCGCCGTGGCCCCGTGAGTGACGCTGCGGCTGCGGCTTTCGTCACGTTCGATGCGCAGCTCGGAAATATCGACGCCCGCGCCCAGCCCCGAACGTCCCGCGAGCGTCGCGCTGATCTCGAAGCTCTCCTTGCGGAAAGACAGACGTAGTCCCGCGCCCGCTTCGGCGCCCACGCCCAAGGCCGCGTTCATACTCACGCGCGCGTAGCTTCCTAAGAGAGATTCGGGACGCTGACTCAGGCCGATGCCGACCTGCCCGCCGGAAATGTTGAAACCCGTGATTCCCAATCCTAAGCCCACGCCACGAATCGAAACCGCGAGCGGAATGTCCTCGACCGCGCCCGTCACGTAGTCGTAGCACGACAGGCGTCCCGAGCCCGAAGCGGAGGTTCCGCCCACGCCGATGTAGGCCGAGGTGCCTTCGATCTTGAAGCTCATGTTGCAGTTGAAAAGAACCGGCGTGGTGACCGTCCCTGACTCGGCGAAAGCGGGAGCCGTCAGCGCGAGACTCGCCCCGAAAAGCAACTTGCGCGCGAAATTTTGCAGCGTGCGAAGACCAGCCACCCAAGACCTCATTCGTCAGAAACGTGAATTTACCATGGCGGGGCCGCCTCCGCAAAAATCGCTCGAACCGCCAGGGACGAACTTCAGGGTTGTCGAAAGTGTTGACGCACGTACGTCGTCTCGGAAAGCGGATGGCCGCCGACGGGCTTTTTCACCTATCATAAAGCGTGCTCCAAAGCTTTCTAGGCCTCATGGTTTTTCTGCTCATCTCCCCGGCCCTCGCGACGACTTGCCGCCCGGGCCCCCGTCCAGTCGCGATCGTCTTGAGCGGTGGCACGAGTCTGGGCGCCTACCAAGCCGGAGCCCTGACCCGCGCGCTTGAATTCTTCGCGGCCCGCCCCCAGGAGTACCAGGTGCAGATGTTCGCGGGCGCTTCGGCGGGCGGGATCAACGGTGTTTTGGGTTACCAAGACCTCTGCGGCGATCGCAATCCGGGCTGGCTCAAACGCTTTTGGACCGGTCCCGTCACCGAGACGCTCTTTCATCCCCACGCCGAAACCGGAAGCCTGCTGAACCGCGAAGCCTTCGCGCCGCTCGAGGCCGAGTTTCGCGCGGACTTCGCGCAGAGCCGCCACCGCTGCGAGACCGTGCTGTCGGTCGCGCTGACGCTCGCGGATCCGCTGCGGGTCGAGATCCCCGGTGATCAGGCGAGCCAATCCCAGTTTCTGACTTTCAATTTACGACTGACGCCCGGCCAGCCCGCGCGGCCTTCGAATTTCGTGAACCCTTTCGACTCGGCGACGAGTTCGCTGCTCGCGCTCGACGCGAATCAGCCAGCGACCGATCTGATGGACCTGGCGCGCGCGACCTCTTCGATTCCGCTGATTTTCCCCGCGCAGAAACTTCGTTACTGCGCACTCAAACGCGACGACCCCGGCCTTCGCCACGCGCCGCCGCCGTTCCAATGCCCCGCCTCCGAGATCCGCGAGGGCGCCTTCATCGATGGCGCGCTTCTCGATACGACGCCGCTCGCGCAGGCCGTGCGCCAACTGAAGCGCGGACTTGTGCACGACTGCACGGGCCTGGGCTCGAAGTGGCTGAGCGTTCCGCGCAACGAAAACCAGGGCGAGATTCTGAACGACCTGTTGATTTTGAATTTGGACGTGCGCAATCGCGCGCCCGACGACGGTCGTCCCGCGCAATCCCTCGCCGGGGGCGTCGGCAAACTTCTGGGCGATCTGCTGAAATCCGCGCGCGACCGCGAGATCGTGAATCTGCTGGAAGCCGAGCCCAAAGTGCGCGATCAGATTTTGTCGCTGCGTTCGCACTTCCCGCGCTGGTCCGAGGAATGGAACGGCTTTTTCGGTTTCTTCGACGCGGATCTGCGGCGTTTTGATTTCGCGGTCGGCTACGTCGACATGGAAAAATCCCTGCGTACGGACGGCGGGCGTGAAACCGGCGCGCTCGTGCAGTGCCTAAGGGCCTACGCCGAAAAACCCGTTGCCCGCTGCGCCGGACTTTCACGCGACGAAGAGATTCTTTTCCGCACCCTGGTGCGCGAGGACGTGAACGTCCCCACCGAGAAACCGAGCCGCTTCGCCCGTCGCATGCACGCGCTGTCGGAAGAAGGCTACGCCTTTCGCGAACTGGGCCTCGCCGGGAGCGAGGCCGCCATGGCCCCCGTTCGCGTGCGCGGGCAAGTCGATCGGGGCGCCCGCAGCTTGGCCCAGCATTACCCCGAAGATTCCGCGACAACTCTGGGTGTGGTCTCGAGTTATCTTTTCGGCGCGAGCGATCCCCTGCCCGTCGAGCGCGTTTACCATCTAAACTGGGGGACCGGCTTCGAAGCCGGCTACAGCCAGCTCGTGGGCCTGAACTACCTGCGCGGCAGCTACTGGCGTTGGCCGCTCGTGGCCGAGGTGTATTCGCCTTCACTCCTCGCGACGGCTCCGGGCCGCACGACCGCGATCAGTCTTTACAGCGGCATCGAACGCCAGAGCTTTTTCAGTTCTTCGGTTGAAAATCTGGTGAGTCTGCGCGCGGGCTACCAGTTCTCGACCGCAGAGGGCGAAATCCCTTGCACGCGCAGTCGACTGGAAGCCTGTCGCGGCCCCACCCTCGAACCCACGTTCGCCGTCGTTTTTTTCGGAAACTTCCGTCTGCAAGCCGCTTTGAAAATCACCTTCGACGAGCGCGACCTCGAAAACGTCACGGCCGCCACCCTCTTTCAGGGTGGACTGCAATTCTAACCGACGTCTTCAATTGGAAAAACGAAACTGCAAAAGCCCCGCCAGCGACTGCCCCGCGGTGGAGAGCCCCAACACCTCGCCCGACGACGCGACATGATGATCGAGAGTGATCCCCACGTCGAATACGCCCTTATTAAAGGGATGCACGCGGTATCGTTTCACGCGGTAAAAGGCGCTCGCGCGATGTTGAAAACCCCAGTGCAATTCGCTTTCACTGAGACGATCCGCCTTCTGGTCACCGTACTGAAAAACCCTGAGCCCCAAACCCGCGTCATAAAAGAAGCTCCACGGCCGCAGGGTGAGCCAGCGACGACTCAGCATGAAACCCGCATCGTAAGAGCGGATGTGGGGCTCGATCATGGCGGGAAATTTCGCGCGCATCCGCGATAGGATCTCGGCGCCACCCCCGCCGTAGTCGTGAAAATCCAACCCCAGCACGAAGCCCCAGTGGTCTTCGCGGTAGTAACCGAAATCGAGCCCCCACGCGAAGGTGTTGCGCGAGCCCAAATCCGCGAGGTCTCCGGTTCGCGCCGCGGTCGTCCCGATCTGCAGACCGATGAAGAACGGATCGTGGGACGGCACCGGTTTTTCGCGGATCCGCACGATCTCGGCCCGGCGACGGCACTGCCAGTCACCGACCTGACCATCGGCTTCAAGCGTTTTCGCCTCGATGAAGAAATCGAACGCGAGTTCTTTCAAGATCTCTTCTTTCGACGCATCGAACTCCCAAAGCAGCGAAAACATCTGCTCGGGCGGCATCACGCCGTGAAAATCCTGAAAGGCTTCGGCGTTCAGAAATTCGCGCAGTTTGTCCCCGGGACGCAGGCGAAGATCCAGCGCGCGTCCCGAGCGGTTTTGCGCCTGGACGCGCACGCCGAAGGAATCCGCGCTTTCGATCATCGCCGCCATGAACTGAAAGCCGCACTCGCTTTCGGCGGTGCCGCCCTTGGGTTCGCGCACTTCGGCATCCCACCGGACCCGGTAACTGGGACTGGGTGCCACGTTGGGCGCGGTGGAAAAAAGCTGCGCGTGAAGGGACAACGGAAAAAGGAGAAGAAACAGGAACGACCACATCCCCGCACGCTAGCACGCACGGGCGCGCTCCGCCTACAAACGATTCATGGCGTTTTCGACAAATTCCTTTTTGACGTGGATTTGATAGCGGGGCGTCGCTTCGAAAAGCTGGTAGTCCGCGCGATTCTCGAAAAACTCCCCCAGCCCCGACGTCTCGGTCCCGGTGTTAGACGTCGCGCGAATGGTCACGTCCGGAAGATTTTCGGCCCCGGAAAAGTAAGCGACGGTCTCATCCCGTAGCGCCGTGCTGACCGGGAAGCGGTACAAAAAGCCCAACGCGTCGAGTTCGGACAAAAGGTAATATCCGGGGCGCTCGGGATAAACGAGCAGCGACACCGGCCCCGGAGGCAAACGCTCCAGCGAGGCCGTCACGCTTTCGATCTCTTGAGAAATGGGCCGCGTCGTCCAAAGACCTTGGTAGCGACCCGTTTTGATTTCATCCAGCGACGCCATCCGCGTCTGCCCCTCGGGCATGCGCTGGTATTGCGCGACGACCAGAAGCATCGAAAAACAAAAGGCCGAGACGAGGACGGGCCACTTCACGTCACGCACCCAGCCCGACGCGAAAAAGAAAATCATCAAAGGGAAGAGTCCCACCGCAACGCCGGGAAGGCCGCGCGTGAACCCCAAGACGAGCGCCAACGAGAGGCTCGCCGCGATCAAAAAGCCCGGCTTGAAATCCTCAGGCAGACTCGCGCGAATTTTCCAGAAATGCGAAAGCACGAGCGGCGACATAAGTACGATGATGAACTCGGCCGGATACGGTGCCTGCGGCCAACCCACGATCGCGAAAAACATCGCGAGCGCCGCGAACAGAAAATGGAAAAAACGCGCGGGCAAAACGAAAGCGAAAACGAGCGACAGCAAAAACACGAGCCCCATATGTCCGCCCGGAAGCACCCACGCATCGGCCGCGACACCCTTCCAGCCCAGCAGATTGTTTTGCACATGCCAGGCCTCGCGAAAGCCTTCGGGATTGATTTCACGCACGGCCAGAAACGCCAAAAACGCCGCCAAATTCAGACTCGCGGCCAGGTGCATTTTCACGAGCCCGTCTTCGCCCGCGCGCGCGGGCCTCAGCATCATCGCCAGAACCCCCAAGACCAAAACCGGTAAAGTTTCGGGACACGCCACGCCGAGCAAAAATCCCGTCAAGGGCAGTATCCACGACTTCACCGCCGTCGGGGCCTGCATCCAGCGCCAAGCGCTCGCGACGACCGTCACGCCTAGCAGCGACGCCATCGAAAGCGGATGCACGCCCATCACGTTCAGCGGGACGAAACTCACGAGCGGGGCCGCGAACAAAAGCGTCGCGAAGGGCGCCACCCGGTGACGAAAAACGAAGCCCAAAAGCAAAGCGAAAAGCCACGACAGGCCGAGCTTCAGTTCGCGCAGATGCAGCACGATCCCTTCGGAGCTCAACCGGCCCGTCAATTCGTTGGCGAGACGGAAAAACGGATAAACGAGCAGCTGCGCGAGCTGATCCAGACCGAGTTCTTTACGAAAGAAACCCTCGTGAACGAGCAGATCCAATTGGTAAAGGACGTGGCGGGACTCTTGGATCAGATCGAGTCCGTAGTAAAGGCGGCTCCATGAAAAAATCCAAACGCAGGCCGCGAGCATCATCGCCGAAGGCAGGCCAAAGCGTCTCCACTGCTCATCCATTTTTCGCGCCCACGCTTTTATCCATGCTTCACAGGATGCGGGCCACGCCCCCAAAAACCAACCTTACCCGGGAACCTATGGACCTTCGTCCAAGGGTCAAGCGGGGTCGAGACGCGCCCCTAAAAGAAAGCGGCGAAACAAGAACAGACAAGGTCCCGGACCATAGTGCGCGGTCAGGCGTTTTTCATAACGAGCGACGAAGTCTTGGAAGCGCTCCGGGGTCATTTGTTTTTCGAATTCCGTCAGGAACGTTCCGCGCGTCCAGTCCGCCACTTGCGTCGCGCGCGCCATCGGATGCAGATAGACCTTCTCGCGCACGTCGATGTCGCCAAAGCCGAGATCGAACAGAATCTGCGCGTAATGGGTCAGCGGCTCGACCGCATGGGCCTCGCGCGCATCAACCTCGGGAAAACCCGCGATCTCTTCCATGGCCAAGCGATGGGAAGGCTCGCCGTAGTTGTGGGGCATCTGCACCAGGAGCGCTCCGCCCGGCGCAAGCAAACGACGCAACTTCGCGAAGACCGCACGATGATCGGGCATCCACTGGATCGCGGCGTTCGACAAAATGAGATCGTAGACCTGATCTTCGGGGAAGGCCTCGAAAGAACTTTCGACGTAGGTCACGCCCTGGGTGGTCGCCCGCGCTTTGGCGAGCATCGTGGGCGAGGGGTCCACGCCCGTCACGGCTTCGGCGCGAAACTCCGTTCACGCTCGTTCTGGAACTTAAGATACTGATCCGGATTCCAATTGTTCATCTCATCCAATTCAGACCGAAAGCGATCAACGCGGGGACGGCCTGCACCCAAAAAATGCGTTTAGAGACGGTGGCGGCCCCAAAAATCCCGGCGACGATCACGCAGCCCGTGAAGAACAGCGCGAGCGGAACCCGCATCGACTCCTCGGCGACCAACGACCACACGAGCCCCGCGGCCAGAAAACCGTTGTAGAGCCCCTGGTTCATGGCGAGCGATTTGGATTTCTTGGCGAAGTCCGCATCCAAACGGAAAACATTCATGCCGGGCTGCTTGTCCCACAGGAACATCTCCAGGACCAGAAATCCGAAATGTTGAAGCGCGATGAACGCCAAGAGACATTGAATGAGGACTTCCATGAAAACTCCTAGTAATGACCGAAAACGAGCAGACCGTCGGTCAGGCTGACTTTCAAACTGTGAACTTTTTCAAGCCCTAGCCCACGCATCATACCGAGGACGAAAATCAAGTTCGTGACCTCGGTCGCCGCATACGCGCTTTTTAACGCCGCATCGTTTTGCCCGATCCCGCGCTCGATCGCCTTTTCCAGATCGTCGGTCCCGTAACTCATCTTCTTCATCCGATTCACGAGGCTGGTCGAGTGTACGCCCCCGATGCCGTAGGCCTCGTTGCCGACGGACGCGGGCAGTTTCGCGCGCAGTTCGGTCCCTTGCTTCAGCGCATGCGTCAGCGCGAGATCCGCCTCTTCTTTGGTCAGCGGATTCGGGGAGGGTCCTTTCTTCTTCGTTTCGCGTAGCAGCCAGTTTTTGAAGCTGACCGAGGCGATGTTCGATTCAACGACGAGGATCTGCCCGTTTTCCGCCGGCGTCACGAGCTGCTGGCTCCCGCCGCCGATATCCCAGACCAGCGCCTTTTGCCCCACGCGGGGAAGTTTCGTTTGCGCGGCGTTGTAGCCCCACATTCCCTCTTCCTTCTGGGTGATCAGCTTCACGTTGATGCCCAGCTCGCGGTTCAACGACTCGAGGTAGAGCGGACCGTTTGCGGCCTCGCGGAAGGCGGCGGTCGCCACCCCCAGATGCTTGTCGACCTCGAGGTCTTTGAGCTTCTCTTTCATCTGCGCGATAAAGCGGCGGGCCTCGGCGCGGGTGGTTTCGCGGAATTCCTTTTTCGCCGAGCGGTCTAGATCTTCTTTGAAGTTCGCCTTTTGCGACTCGTCCAACAGCACCTTGACGATTTTGAGCTCGCAGGTGTTCACCACGGCCGCCTTCACCTTGACCGAGCCGGAGCCCAAATCCCAGGCGGCACGACGCTCCTCGCAGGCCGTCGCCGGGTTCGAGGATTTCGTGCCCCCGCCCGCGCAGCCCGCCAGAAAGACCAGCGCCCAAAGCCCTGCGATCAAAAGTCTCCGTCGTTCTGCCGGTCGTGATGCCGTCCGATTCATGAATTCTCCTTCGCCCTGCCAGCTTTCAAAAAATCCCGGGATCCGTCAATGAAAGACGCTGACTTCGGGTGGGCTTCGGGCAGAATCAACGGATGGAATCCATGCCGACCCCCGCCGCGACCTCCGCCACTCCGGAAAAACTGAAATTCACGGGCTACCAAAAATTCGTCGTGGCCGCGCTCGCCTTTTTGCAGTTCACGATCATTTTGGACTTCATGATTCTATCGCCCTTGGGCGCGATCTTGATGCCCGCGCTCAATATCACGACGGCGCAATTCGGATGGGTCGTTTCATGTTACGCGTTCAGTGCGGGCGTCTCGGGGATTCTGGCGGCGGGATTCGCCGATCGCTTCGACCGCAAGAAGATGCTGCTTTTCTTCTACACGGGCTTTTTGCTGGGAACTTTGTTCTGCGGACTTGCGCCCGACTACCCTTCGCTTTTGATCGCGCGCACCGTGACGGGACTTTTCGGGGGCGTGATGGGTTCGATCGTTTTCGCGATCTCGACGGATCTTTTCCCCTACGAGATGCGCGGACGCGTGATGGGCCTTCTGCAGACGGCCTTTGCCGCAAGCCAGGTCCTCGGTATCCCGTTCTCACTCTACCTTTCGAACTCTCTCGGCTGGCATGCGCCGTTCATCTTGATCGTGGCTTTCGGAGCCGTGGTCGGACTGATCCTTCTGTGGAAACTTCGCCCCATCAACGGACACTTGGCCTATAAAGCCGAGCGCAGCCCCCTTCGCCACTTGATCCACACCTTGACGCAACCCCGGTACCTTCAAGGCTTCGCGGCCACCTGCCTCCTGGCCACCGGCGGCTTCATGCTGATGCCGTTCGGCTCCAATTTCCACGTCCACAATCTGGGCGTCAGCCTGGACATGCTCCCGGCGATCTACATGGCAACCGGGATCGCTTCGCTGATCCTGGGACCGCTTTCGGGAAAACTGAGCGACACCTACGGTAAATACCGGATGTTCGTCGTCGGCACCGTCGTCACGGCCCTCGCCTGCTACGTTTACACGCGTATGGGAATCTCTCCGCTGTGGGCCGTCGTCGGCATCAATATCCTGATGTTCGTGGGCGTGACCGCGCGGATCATCTCCAGCTCCGCACTCGCGTCCGCGCTGCCGCTCGCCCCCGACCGGGGAGCCTACATGGCGATCAGCTCCTCACTGCAACAGGTTTCGGGTGGAATCGCGGCGGCCGTCGCGGGCCTGATCGTCGTGCAGAAAAACGACGGACCGCTCGAGCATTTCGATACGTTGGGCGATATCGTCATCGTCTCGGCCGTCATCAGCGCGGTTTTGATGTACGGGATCCACCGTTATTTGAAAAATCTGAAAGCGGCTCAGAGCTGAGCTTCGGGCCTTGAAGCCGCGCGCTTTTTCTTCATTTTCGAACCCGAGCGCGGCTTGAAATCCCCGCCCGGCAGCCCCCATGCGTACTGGTGGGCCAACTGGCCGTCGGTGAAAATGCAAAGGGTGATCTCTTCCCGAAAGCTCTCGCGGTCGCTCGGGTCCCCGTAACTAAAAATCACGCTCTGACATTCCGCCGTCGTTTCCAGACGGTCAAAGGAATGAACCGTGATCGAGGGGTGATTGTTGCTCGCCACCCACATCTGGATTTGCCCGCGATCATCGCGGCCGATCCAGGACATCTCTTGATGGAAAATTTCGCCGTGTTCGCCGATGGCCGAACTTTGCAGAGCGAGCACCTTGTCGGGAAGTTTCGTGGAGAGCGTCAGCTCTGAACGAAAGGTCTCACGCTCGTGATTCAGGCCGCGTCCCTCGTACGTTCCCAGCGCCTGCAAGAGCAGTCCCCAAGCCGTATTTGATGAATCCATGCCGCCTCCCGGAAGAACGACAGATCACCATATTCCGGCGAATCTGTCCACGAGCGGGACGTCCGGTTTCACGTGGCGGTCCTGCGTCCAACTCAAGCGCTCTTAAGGCTCTTTAAACTGAAATTTTCAAGATCGCGGGCGATCCGACTGCGCATCGGGGCCGCGAAAAGTTTCAAGCGCGCCGTGATCCGCGCCGTAAACTCACGCGGCATATAGGGTTTCGCGATATAGTCTTCGGCGCCGAGCCCCAGTCCCCGTGAGCGTTCGTCGATCTCGGATTTCGAGGTCAGGAAAACGACCGGAATATGACGCAAGAACTGGTTCTCTTTCAGGCGGCGGACGAATTCAAAACCGCTGCCGTCCGGCAGCATAACGTCCATTAAGACCATGTCAAAATCCTCGGTCTTCATACGTTCGCGCGCCTCGGAAAGCGAACCGGCGACCGTCATCAGATATTGATCACTCAGACAGTTCAGCGCCATGAGTTGGAAGTCTTTTTGGTCTTCGACGAGAAGGATTTTTTGCATGAGTCGCCTCCTGGGTTAGTCACAGGATAGCGAACGAACGACTTCTTAGGGGTGATGCTTGGTTCTCAAACGCGTTTCAGATTGAGACGGCGGCCTGATTTCCTCGGTTTTCGACCGCCGCCTCAAACGTTCTTAACAATTCAGGCTTCAATTCAAAGGCTCCGCAGAGTCCGAAATCTCCTCACACTTGAGCAAATAACGGCGAGGCGAAGTTCCCGTCGGTGAATCGACATGCAGCGTGAGGGGATCGCTACCACGGAAGCCGCAGCCGTCATTAAAAATGTCGAACGCGCGGAGTGAGCCGATCCCCGGAAGATCCACGAAATGCCGGAGTTCTTCCGCGCAGCGCGTGCTCATATAGGTTGTCGACCAAGACGTCGCGATGACCGCATCGTTCGCAAAACCGGCGAAGGTGACTTCGACCGGGGTTTTTGAAGAGCGCCAGAACTCGGGCTCGGGATCGCCGGTGCGTTTGATCTCCAGATCGAAGTCGGGGCCGCGATGGCCGTCGGCGACCGCCGCGCAGCGAACGTGGGTGGGCGCAGGGCTGAAGATTTGAATTTGGGCTTGGGCATTCGTGGCCATCAGCCAGCCGGCCAAAGTGAGAATCAGTTTGTTCATCATAAGAACCTCCGTTGAAGAGCGATGTACGCATTTTTCCCCAATTGGTAAAATTCATTGATTTAATGGACCAATCGATTAATTCGATATCTATGAGCCTGTCATCGCTCTCGTTGGATGCATTTATCGCCGTCTCGCGGTCGGGGTCGTTTACGACCGCGGCGCGCGAGCTGGGGTTGACCCAGAGCGCGCTTTCGCAACGGATTTTGAATCTAGAAGGGGACATCGGCGCGGCCGTTTTCGCGCGCGGCGCCCGGGGCGTGACCTTGACCGCACTCGGCGAAAAGCTCCTGCACTACGCACTTCGCAAAGACCTGATGGAAACGGAGCTCCTGCAGGAGCTCAAAATTCGCCGAGGCCTCACGGAGGTCTCCGGCCATGCCCGCATCGCGGGCTTCTCAACCCTCAACGCGAGCCTGCTGGTCCCCGCCCTCGCGGCTTTTCGCGAACGCTATCCCCGCGTGAGCCTGACGATCGAAACTTTGGAAATCCGCGAAATCGGCCCCGCGCTTCGGCAAGGTCGCGTGGACCTGGCCTTCACGACCGAGAAACCCACCGGCGCGGGTTTGGAATTTGAACTCGTGGGCCACGAGATGAATGTACAGGTCCGTCGACGCGCGGATCGCACAACCCCCGAAACGTTCCTGGATCATGACGACAAGGACACCACCAGCCTGGAATTCCTGCGCTTGCAGGGTGTGAAATCTCCGAACCCGCACCGCGATTTTTTAGGCGACATCCACGGCATTCTGGCTGGCGTCCGCGCGGGCTTAGGCACCGCGGTCGTCCCGCGACATCTGGTGACCGAGGACCTACGGATCGTGCCGGGTCAAAAGGCGATGAAGGTCCCCGTCTATCTGACCTCGATCCGCCAAAGCTACGATCCCCGTTTTCTGACCGCGCTCAAGGAAAGCTTAAGGGTCTCCATCGCGCGTGCTTTGGGCTGAGGACGGCGCGAGCGTCGCCACCAAACGCTGGGCGACGAACTCGTAGAAGCTTTGCTTGGAAATCAGCTTCGAAACCCCCTGGCCGATCATCGCGGCCATCATCAGCGGCAAAATGGATGAATGGCGATCCGTCATTTCCAGAATCAAAATGAACGCGGTCAATGGCGAATGCGTGAGGGCCGCGAGCGCGGCGGTCATCCCCGCCAGCGCCGCGAGGGGCAGTAGCGTCCCCAGCACAAAAGTCGCCACCAGACTTCCCGTCGCGCCACCGATCGCGAGGGTCGGCGCGAAAATTCCCCCGGCCCCGCCGCTCGCGAACGTGAGTCCGCTCCCAATGAAGCGCGCGAACAGATCCGCGGGTGTCGCCACACCTTCACGGAACAGTAGCGGGTCGATCACCTCGCGCCCCGAGCCCATCGTTTTCGGCGTCACGAAAACGATCAAAAGGGCGAACAGAAAACCGAACGTCAACGCCGCCAAGGCCTTCGCGCCACGGCTCGTGAACAGAGCGCGCAGCTGAAAAATGTACTTCAGAAACTGACCGAACAGCGCGCCCACAAGGCCCGCCGACAACGACACCAAAATGACCATGCCGACCTGGCCCCAGGAAAACTCCGCCAGCTTCGGGTAGCCGAAATACAGGTACGATCCCATCACAACCTGCGAAATCAAACCCGCGACCACGACCGCGTGCAGGATTCCGGTCCGAAAGAACGAAAGGTGTGATTTCGCAAGTTCCTCGATCACGTAGGCGATTCCGCCGAGCGGAGTGTTGAAAGCCGCGGCCAATCCCGCCGCGCCTCCGGCGAGAATCATGCCTTGCCGATTGGGAATCTTGAGCCGCGCGGGGAGGTAACGATTCGTCAAATCGAAGATGGAACCGGCGATCTGCAAGGTCGGCCCCTCCCGGCCGATGGCGCCACCGCCCACCACCGCGACGAGCGAACTCGCCACTTTAACCAGGATGATCCGCAATCCCAGAAGCCGCGGGATCACGGCCGCGGCGCCGGGCGTCTCGGTCAACTCGCTGGCGGCCATCAGCTGCGGAATGCCGCTGCCGTTCGCGTAGGGCGCAAATCGGTCCACCAGCCACCACGACACCAAAAAGAGCGAAGGCGTGATCACGAGGAGACCGTAGCCCGCGAAAACCAAAAGCTCGGCCGCTAGCAGCTCCGCCCGGTGGAAGATCTGCGCGTAGATGATCGCGGCCAGCGCCGTGGCGGCGCCCGCGATCCAGTACGGAAGCGCGCCGAGAAACTTCTGGCGTGCCGAGGCCAGGTGATTGCGCTCGTCAAACAGATCCACGGCGACATGAGCCTGCTGATTCAAACGCGCGCGAATTTTTTCTCGCCAGCTCTTGAACATACCGGCCGTTCTACTCCCCTCTGCCGCGCAGGGCAAGACGTTGATTCCCCTGCCCGCGAGCCTAGCATGAAGCCATGTACCGAATCTACGGCTCGACCCGCTCTCCTTTCGCGCGCATCCCGCGGCTCTTCATGATCCAGCATGGGATCCCGTTTCATTTCGAAGTCATCGACTTTCTTGATTCACGCGAAGAGGCGGCACGTTTAGCGTCACTCACGCCGATCAATAAAGTCCCGTTTCTCGAGGACGGCGCGCAAATCTATTACGATTCGCGCGTGATCATGAACCACCTCATGAAAAAGCACGAAATCCCCGCGCTCTCTGCCGATGACGAGAACCGCGTGACCGCGATCTATTCGCTGATGGATTCCCTGGTGCATCTGTTTCTGATGCGTCGGAACGGTTTCGACGTCGATTCGCCCAACGTCTTCATTGACCGTCTGAAGGCGCGCGTCCCCGCGGCGCTCGAGTTCACGCGGGCGTGGAGCGCGAGCCTTGATCCCGACCGGGCGGAGGATTGGAATTACGCTTCGATGAGTCTGTACGCCGCGCTCTTCTGGGCCGATGCGCGAGGGCTTCTGAAATTGGCCGACGAGCCCGCGCACGCCGCCTTCCTGGAGCGCTTCGCGAAAAGACCGGGTATCACTGAGACCGGATTTTAGGACTTTTTCGTTTTGTCGAATTTGTCCCGCGCCCGCTTCACTTGATCCCAGTGGTCCGTCACCCATTCCAAAAGCCGGTCCATGGGCTTCATGAGTTCAAGACCCAAGGGGGTCAACTCGTATTCGACCTTGGGAGGGACGACCGGAAACACCTCACGTGTGACGAGCCCGTCGCGTTCGAGTGACCGGAGCGTGGACGTCAGCATCGTCTGCGAGATGCCATAGAGGTTTCGTTGCAGCTCTGAAAAACGTTCGCGCCCCCCGCGGCCTCGATCAGGTAATGGGGACCCGTCGCGTTTCCGTAAATCCGTCCCGAGGCGGGGCCATGCGCGTAGAAGAAAAAGACTTTGGGCTTCGTCTTCGCGCCCGCGCGGACTTTGTCTTCGACTTTTTTGATGGCGGCAGTGAAGCGTGCGATCTCGGCCTGCCCTTTTTCTTTTTGCCCCAAAACTTCGGCGATGGTGGTCACGCGACGTTTGTAGCCTTCGATCCCCCCTTTGTCCGAAGCTTCGAGTATCAGCACCGGCACCTTCGCCGAGCGCAGCTGCTGCACGGAGGCGGGCGGCAAGTTCTCTTCGGTCGCGATCACGAGATCGGGCTTCAGGCTGATCATGCCTTCCACACTGGGACGATACGGATGCCCGACCTTTTCGATTTTTTCGACCGCGGCCGGGAACTGCGCACCGGCATCGACGCCGACGATGCGCGCACCTTCCCCCAAGGCGAAGATGATCTCCGTCGTGGTCGGATTGATCGCGACGATCCGTTTCGGATTCTCGATCGTGATCGAGGTTTGGTCGTAACCGGTGACGGTGACCGCTTCGGCGAGCGGCGACAAAGAAAGGGCGAAGGCAATCACGAACATCCAGCGCATGGGGTATCTCCTCTGCGCATCTGGATAATGTGAGCAAGATTCAGATTCAATCTTCCGACGGCGGGGGCGGAAGTTGCGACCCGAACGCAATTCAAGTGAAAATCACTTAAGAATCTCCATCCTCTTTCCACGAAAGACGCTTAGTTTTTCGCCAGATCCAGAAGACCGTCCGCCTGGATCTTCAAGTACGGATTCCAGGCCACTTCCCAGAAATGTCCATCCAGATCTTGGAAGTAACCGCTATGGCCGCCCCAGAAAACGTCCTGCGCGGGCTTCACGATCTTGGCGCCGCAACTCACCGCCCGTTCAAGCAAGGGCGCGACCTCTTCCTTCGTGCGCACGTTGTGTGCGAGCGTCACCCCGCGAAAGCCCTGCCCTTCACCCGACACCGTCACGTCGTGCGCGAGGTGCTCCCAAGGGAACAGCGCAAACAACCAACCCCCTTGATCGTAAAAAGCGATCTTCGAAGAGTCTGCCTCGGTCGGATGCCAGCCGAAGAGCTCATGGAAGAAGCTTTTCGATTTCTCCAGATCCCGAACGCCCAAGGTGACGATATTCAAACGTTGCATGCCGACTCCTTACGCAGGCCGCAGTTTCAAACGGCCGTAGGCGATGAAAGCCCCGATCGCGGCCACGACCAACCAGTACATGACGGGAGCGTGATCCGGCTCTCCGGAAAGAAAGTGGATCACGCAGAATAAAATCATCTCGAATGAAACGAAAAGTGCGGCGTGGGGAATCCACTTGCGCATGGAATGCACGAACAAAGGGACGACCAGCAAAAGCGCGGCGAGGATTTCCGGCACACTGAGCCCCAACCAAACCGCATTGGGAAGCAGGGCGAGCGAAGGCACCGTCTGCTCTGAATTCGAGAACTTCCAAAGCGCTCCCGCCAAGGTGTGAAATCCGAAAAGACCTTGCAGAACCCAAAGCAGAATGTTCACCGGGACCTCCGCAAAAATTGTAACGGGAACTCGTCGCCAATTCCATCCCAATTCCAGACAAATTGAATTGAGAAGCTCGACACAACCCGATAGAACGCCCAAATGAAAAACGACGAGAACGAAGTTCTTATCACCCAACTTTGGGATTTGTTTTCCGCCCAGAAATGGCAGGAATCAAAGGATCTCTTTCACGAAGAATTTCGGGCCGACTGGCCCCCGTCGCGAGAACGTTTCGTCGGGGCAGACGCTTTCGTCGACATGAATTGCGTTTACCCCGGGAATCATCAGATTCAAGTCATGCAGCTGATGTCCTCGGGGGACCGCGTGGTTTCGGCGGTCTCTGTCACCGCAGATACTGGACAACGGGCTTTCGCGACTTCATTTTTCCAAATCAAAGACCGGAAAATTTGGAAGCTCATCGAATTCTGGGGCGCTCCCTACGAAGCTCCGGAATGGCGAAAGCCCTACTCACAACGCTACTAAGCGACAGTGAAGAGGTCCAAAGTGATGGGAACGGCCGCTAAACCAAATCGAGAAGGCGACGGAAGTCGTGAATCACGAAATCCGCGCCCAAAGCCAAAAGCGCGTCCGCGTGCCCCGGAAGAATGTGTTTCCCTCCGGTAAAGCCGCAGACCTTCATGCCGGCCGCTTTGCCCGCGCGTACGCCGGCGGCGCTGTCCTCCACGACCAGACACTCCGAAACGTCCCAGCCCATCTCACCCGCGGCGTGCAGAAAGAGGTCCGGCGCGGGCTTTCCCCGCGTGACCATGTGTCCGCTGAATAACACCGAGGGAAAGTAGGCGGCCAGTCCCGTCCACGCGAGTTTGCGCTCAATCCAGGCGAGTTCGCTGCTTGAGGCAACGCAACGAGGCCGCTCAAGATTCATCAAGACCTCGGCGACACCGGAAATCGGCTTGAGCTCGCGCGCGTAAACGGCTTCGACTCTTTCATCGACGAGCGCTAGGTAGTTCGATGGCAGGCGCGCGAGCTCTTCTTGGATCAAGGGATGATTGGTCCCCAAACCGACGAATTTTTGAATCTGCTCTTCCAGCGTGGTCGGAAATCCGAGCTCGGTTTTCACCTCGGCCTCCACCCGGTTCGCGAGAATCTCACTGTCCACCAAAACCCCATCGCAGTCGAAAATGACGTAGCGAGGACGTGCCATACACACTCCTAAAAATTCCGAGTGAGGCGACCTCATAGAGGCGCCCACTTCAAAAAGGATGCAGATGTCTTTTGATGATCACTTTGATTGAAAAGAAAAAAGCCGGAACGCTTCTTTCGCTCGATGAATCCCTTTGTGCCGGCGTCACCGCCGGGTTTTAGAATTCACTTGAAGGTCGAGCCAACCTTCGGGGGACCCGCCGAATCTTTCGATACTCCCCGTCCTCGTCACCTGGCTGCAAATTCCCAGGCCTGGCGCTCATGATCTCGAGGTGAGGCTAATTCGATGCCGAAGAAACCGCAAGCGGCCGCGCCCCGGGGCCGCCCGGGCCTGCTCCAGAAATACGAAACTCTTGCTCGACCCCTTCAGGGGGACGGAGAAGAGAAAGCCGTCTATTTTTTGATTTAAAAATTGGTCGGGGGAGCCTTACAACTGCTCACCAGCTTCAACCGCTTGAAAAGATTAGCCTTCATCATCACGATCAGCAAGGAATTTTCGAGAAAGCGGCACCCCTCTACAGACAAGGCCGCTCTCTTCGAGAGATTGCACAGGAACTTTCGGTCGCGAAAACAAGCGTCCGTCAGTCTTTGATTTCGGGTGGTATGGACCTTCGCCCGTCTTGCCGGGATAACACTTACAAGACTATCAGGACCACCAAGCGTCACCATGGAGTCGCGCCTTACGGTTACATTTCTCACCTCGGACAACTTCATCAGGAGCCGCGCGAGCAAGCCAACATAACCCTCATCGTTGAGCTGAAGTCCAAAGGACTCTCGCTAAATGGCATCGCTAAAGAGATGAACCGTCGCAAGAGGAAGAACCGAAGTGGCGGTCTCTGGGACCACTCGCTCGTTCGCTCGATCTTAAACCGGAATAATCGACTCAATCGAAAGGACCATTAAATGGGAATCAATGACGCCATCAAAGCCGCAGCTATCCTCGCTCTTATTGCCGCCGGAACCGGCCAGCTCCCGCGAGCTGTCCGCGCGGTTCAGATCGCGCAACTACATTTGCTGAAGAAGTCGCAGTCCCCCAGTTGGGGAAAAGCACTTTTGTTACCTCCGGCAAAGTAGCTTTCTTATCGTCCTTAACGGTTGCCCGCCTCATCGGCAAATGGCGAGCATCGAAGCTCGCTTAGCCGATGAAGCTTGTTCTAAGCAGCGTCGGTATCCTTTGCGAGGTATAATGGGGATTAAGATTTTGAGAGTCGAAGAATTCTAATTCCGCCCCTCAAAACGATCACCGAAATAATCAGTCCCACGGCAAGATCCGGCCAGTTTGCCTTGAATGTCCAGACAAGCGCGCCCGCGAGGAGTACGCCTAGGTTAGCAATGACATCGTTCGTGGAGAATATCCAGCTTGCCTTCATGTGAACTTCGCCATCCCGATGCTTCGAGAGCAGGAAGATGCAGAGAGCGTTCGCTGCCAGCGCTACGGCAGCAACTCCCATCATAAAAAATTCCTCGGGCTCACTTCCGAAGACGAACCTGCGTAGAACTTCCACCAACGCGCCCAGGGCGAGAAGAACTTGAAGATAACCGCTCAGGCGGGCTGCTCTTTTCTTATGGTGAACTGCCTTTCCAACGGCATAAAGACTCAGCCCATACACCGCTGCATCAGCGAACATATCAAGGGAATCCGCGATTAGACCCGCTGACTGCGCGTAAAGCCCAAAACTCATTTCCGCAACGAACATGAAGCCATTGATCGCAAGAAGCTGCCAAAGAACCTTGGCTTCAGAGGCTGAGGCAGCGTCATGCTTTTCGCTCGACGAAAGCAAACCTGCTTCCTCCTCATTAAGCTCGCGTGAGTGAGAAAGCTTAGCGCCAAAACCAAGGGGCTGAAGAGCTTGAAGTAACACTTCGGCCTCAACCGAATGCGTGGCGGTGAGCTGCCTTGACCGGAGATCAAAGGCCAAATTTTGCACTCCGGTCATTCCATCGAGCGCCATGCGGATCATTTTTTCTTCGGATGGACAATCCACCTTCGGGATGTCGAAAGTCGTCTGTTTCAAAGCTCTGCTCCGCTTTTTCTGAAAAGAGTGGTTAGTGAGAGTCCTTTTCAGCGCGTTCGCCCGATCCCTTTTCTTTGGCTTGTGCAGCCTCATACTTTTCGTTTACTTCCCAGCATTGGGACTTTCTAAATTCTTTGTTGAGGCGGCCTTTTTTCTCGGCGCATTTATGAGCGTCTTCGTTATTCATTGCCTTGGGACAATCCTTTTTGCACGCGGCAACAACGTCGAACTGCTCTTGAGCGAAAGACGGTAAGGCCGTGAAGAGTGCAAATGTAGCGATCAAAAGCGTGGTTTTCAAAGCAGGTCTCCTTTTTGGTTTTCATTTAGTTTCGGCTTCTTGACTTTCTAGCATACTTGCATGATGGTGCAAGTATGCACTCAATAAATGTTGAACCTACGGCGCTGCTTCAGGCGATTGCGGACAAAACGAGACTTCGGATTCTCAGAATTCTGATCGGTCTTCCAAAAGAAGAAGGCTGCCTATGTGATCTTACCGATAGCCTCCAGGAGCCCGAATACAACGTCTCAAGGCATCTCAAGGTTCTAAGGAACGCCGGCCTTTTGAGTGCTCGCAAGGAGGGTCGCTGGGTGTACCACAAGTTGAGTTCTGAAAAGGCCGTTAAGCCCTTCTACCGACTTGTTGCCGAGTTGCCAGATTTAGACCGCACATTCTCTGAAGATTTGAAGCGATTTAAGGACGAGATCGCTAAACGTAGCAACGACCGTTGCACAAAAGACGGATCTGATTTCGAGCGGCGGACGCGTCGCTCAACGCGCCAGCAATCAGTATGAAAAGACTTATTCTTATTTTTTCCCTCCTTCTTTCTTCACGAAGCGAGGCGGCTTGCCCGGAGCCGATAAAATCGGGCTATGAAGCCTACCAATGCATTTTGGAACAAAGTCCAAGTATGCAAGCCCTGAGATACAGAGCTGACGAGGTACAAGCCCTTTCTGAGAAGGCAAGGCAGCTACCGAATCCTGAACTCGATGCGGGTATTGAATTTAGCGGCGAGAAGAAAACAGAAGTCAGTCTTTTACAGCCTATCGAACTTGGAGGTAAGCGCGGGGCGCGCCTGGAAAGGGCTCAGGCTGAAACCTTTCTACTCTCGGCCAAGGATGTCGAGAGTCAAATCGAAGCCTCCAGCTCGGCTCTAGGGTCGCTGATTCGGCTTCGCCAGCTTAAGTCCGAAAGTGATCTGGTGAAAGGCAGCCTTTCGATTCTTGAGCGAGTTAATCGGAAGCTGAAAGCTCGCCCAGCCCTGTCGCCTGAGCAGAAAACAGCGCTCCACTTGTTTTCTACCTTTGAGAAGACCTTAAGGTTTCGCCAGCTCACCATTGAAAATGATTACCAGAAGGCGACTTCATTTATTGAAGCCGCTATAGGTAGAGCAATCACGAAGAACGACCGCATTTCGGTTGGTAGCTTCAAGAAATGGCCTACCCTCAATTTCGATACGTTGAACGGACAAACCGCTTCGCTCCAGGTATCACTAGCCGAGCTGAAACTTGCAGAGTCGGAACTAAAGGCGGCTCAAAGTGAAAGTTGGCCTGATTTCAGAATTGGCCCCAGCATGGAGAAGCAGCCCGAGCGAAGTGAAACCTCCTGGGGGGTTAAACTTGGCGTTACGCTACCCCTTTGGAATTTTAATGGCGGCGGGCGTGACCTTGCGAAGGCGCGCCTGAAGTCTGCGGAAGCCTCCATTGAAGCATTGAGGCGGCAGCAGACAAGTGAGCTAGGCGCTTTGCAAAAGCAATATGCCGCCCTCACCAAAGTTCTCTCTGAAATCGAACCAGTTTCGGAAGTAATAGATTCGGTCAAAGGCAGTGAACGCCTCTTTGATCGCGCGTTGATCTCACCGGCTTCCCTGATTGAAACCTACCGTTCGACGTTCGAGCTTGTTGAGGAAATTCACCGCAACGAGATTCAGGCGATGTTGATTTGGTCGGCGGTTGAGAATCTCAAAGGGACATTTCCAAAGGATCTTCCATGAAATATCTGTTCGTTCTCTTCATCGTCGTGTTTTCTTTCAAAGCCTTTTCGGAAGAGGCCGAGGAAGAAAAAAAAGGGCGCGTCGGCCCCGGAAAAGCCGTAACTGAGGCTTCCGAAAAAGATGGGCTTAAAATCTCGGAGAAGGCTCAAAAAAACTTAGAACTGGAGTTTATTGCGGCCTCCAACAGCTCCACTTTTTCCGTACCGACGGCGGCTCTGGTTCACTTCCAAGATTTCTCGGCAATCTATCGGGAGCGGGGTGGCTGGTTCAAAATGGTGGAGATTGAACCCATCATTCGCGGCTCGGTAGCTCAGTTTACTTCAAAAGATATTTCGCCTGGGGATCGCATCGTTGTCAGGAACTCAGGATTCATCCGAGTGATCGAGCTCGACGTGTTCGGACCAGAGGCGGACGCCTGTGCGGATTGATCTATGATAAATCGAATCATTCACTTTTCGGTCTATCATCGAGGTGTGGTGCTCTTCGTGACCGCGCTTCTCGCTGGACTCGGTTGGTTCAGTTTTAGCCACCTTTCCATTGATGCCGTTCCAGACATTACAGACACGCAAGTTCAGGTCTTTACGACAATCGGCGGACTTTCTGCGGAAGAGGTCGAGCGAAGCGTTACTTTTCCAGTTGAAAACGCGATGGCTGGAATTGCGGGAGTTCGGCAGGTTCGCTCTTTAAGTCGCTTTGGCCTCTCCGTGGTCAACGTCGTCTTCCATGATGGCGCGGACATCTATCGCGCCAGGCAAATGGTCTCTGAACGCCTCCAGGGCATTACAAACGAACTGCCAAAGTCCGTTCATCCCAAACTTGGCCCGATCAGCACTGGCCTTGGGGAGGTTTTTTTCTACTCGATCGAATCCAAGAAAGTCGAGACTGGCGAAAAGCGTTTAGCGCAACTGATGGAAGAGAGAGCGATCCAAGAGTGGTACGTCAAACCAAGGCTTCTCACAGTTCCGGGCGTGGCCGAAGTCAATACGATCGGCGGTTTTGAAAAGCAGTTTCACGTTCAGCCCGATCCGGTAAAGCTCGCCTGTTATGGCATCAGCTTCCATGAAGTCGTCGAAGCTCTCAATGCCACTAATCAGAACGTCGGCGGTGGCTACATCCAACAAACCAGCGAGCAGTTCTTAGTGCAAGGAAGCGGGCTTCTTGCTGATGCGGAGGAGATTGAAAATACCCCCATCAAAAACCTAGACGCGCTTAAGACGATTCTCGTTAAAGATGTGGCTAAGGTTGCCCTTGCGTCGGAATTGAGAACCGGAGCCGCCGTCGTCGGCGCTGACGAGGCGGTACTCGGAACCGTTTTGATGTTGATGGGAGAAAACAGCCGGGATGTCTCCACTCGCGTTGCTGCTCGTTTAGAGGAAGTCAGAAAAGGTCTGCCGGAAGGCATGGAGCTGCGGGTTCTTTACGATCGCTCCGAGCTTGTGAATAAGACCCTTGGAACGATTGAGCACAACCTTCTCTTCGGTGCGAGCCTTGTCATCCTGGTCCTCTTGTTTCTTCTGGGCAACATTCGCGCTGCGGTGATTACCGCTTTCGTCATCCCGCTATCTCTTCTCATCACGTTCATTGCCATGAAGTATTTTGGCATTTCTGGGAATCTTTTGAGCCTCGGGGCTTTGGATTTCGGGATTATTGTCGATGGCGCCGTGATCGTTCTCGACCACTGCGTGCGTAAGATTCACGACAAGGTAAAAGCCTTAAAACGCAGCCTGAGCAAGAGTGAGGTTCAATCCACCGTCTACGAGGCCACCGTCGAAATTCGGACGGCCGCAGGTTTTGGAGAGCTTATTGTGGTAGTGGTTTTCCTTCCAGTTCTGGCCCTGGCCGGAATTGAAGGGAAAATGTTCAAGCCAATGGCCGCGACTTTTGCCATTGCCGTGTTTTCCGCTCTTGTTCTCTCATTCTCTACCGTTCCCGCGCTCGCAAGCCTTTGGCTGGGAGGAAACGCGAAAGAAAAAGATCCGTGGCTGATGAGGCAAGCCGAACGGCTTTACCGTCCGGTCTTGGATTTTTTCATTAGGCAGCGCGCTCTCACTCTTGGCATTGGCATTTTGTCGATCGTCTTGGCGGGCGTGATCTTTTCGACTCTCGGTGGAGAGTTCGTGCCGCAAATGGACGAAGCCTCCCGAACTATTCAGTTCGTCAGACCCGTGAATATCGGCCTTGATAAATCCATTGCGCTTCAGGAGAAGTCCCAAAAAATCATTCAAGAATTTCCCCAAGTGGAAACCGTTTTTAGTCGAATTGGAACAGGTGAAGTTGCAACTGATCCAATGGGCGTGAATCTTTCGGATACCTTTATCATGTTCAAGGATCGCACTCTTTGGCCGAAAGAAAAGGGATCACCGCGAACCTGGGCAGAAGTCACCGAGCAGATCGTAGGTCGTCTTGAAAAAGAGCTTCCAGGTCAGCGTGTTCTTGTAAGCCAGCCAATTCAGATGCGCTTCAACGAACTCCTCGAAGGAACGAGGGCTGATGTTTCCGTCAAAGTATTTGGTGAGGATATGGAAAAGCTCACCGAGCTGACGCAAAAAATGGCGGAGGTCATTCAAAAAGTTCCTGGCGCGGGTGACGTAGAGGCAGAAATACAAGGCACTTCGCCCATTCTGAAGGTCACACCCGATACGGCGCTGCTGGCAAATCTCGGCGTACCGAAACGCGAAGTATTAGAGACGGTGCAGATCGCTCTCGGGGGTGAGGAAGCGGGATTTCTGTTCGACGGCGTGAGGCGCTATCCCATCGTTGTACGCCTCAACGAGAGTGATCGCTCCGATCTAGATAAACTCAGGACTCTTCCCGTAGAAATTGGAGATCGCTCGACGATTCCACTTCGTCAGGCGGCGTCCATTCAGTTTGATGAAACATTTGGCGTAATCAATCGTGAGCAGTCAAAGCGTCGTGCGGCGGTGATGATAAATCCGAGAGGCGTTGATACTGAAACATTCGTCAAAAATGCCCAAGCCCTTGTCGAAAAGGAAGTTGTTCTCCCGTCTGGCTACTATGCGGAATGGGGTGGAAATTTCCAGAACCTCCAAGAAGCGCGAACTAGGCTTATGATCTTTGCACCGATCGCACTTTTGCTCGTGCTGGCTATGGTCTATTGGGCATTTGGAAGTGTGGCGCAGACGATCTTGGTTTTTGTTGGCGTCCCGCTTGCGCTCGTTGGTGGTGTGTTGGGCTTAAAGCTAAACGGCCTACCATTCAGCATCTCGGCAGGAATTGGCTTTATCGCGCTCTCGGGGATTTCCGTGCTAAACGGGGTTGTTCTCGTGAACTGCTTCAACGATCTACAACGCCAAGGCTTGAGTGGTATCGAGCTAATTCGGAAAGGAACGCTGCTTAGAATCAGGCCCGTTTTGATGACAGCCCTGGTTGCTATTTTCGGGTTTATTCCCATGATGATTTCGACCGGAATAGGAGCAGAAGTGCAGCGCCCTCTCGCAAGCGTTGTCATTGGCGGACTATTTTCAGCCACCATTCTGACGTTGGTGGTTTTGCCCGTACTCTATGTAATGAGCGAGCGCTACATGAATTCTGAAGTCGTTTAGGACCAGTTCCGCTGGCCCGGTGGATAAAGCCACAGCGCTAAAACTCTCAGATTGCTCAGCTTGAGCAGCTTAAACAGTCGCAATTTTCAAGTTGGAGAGAAGCAGTACCTCCTCCTGCCAACGATCTATAGTAAGTCGCGTCCTGTGGCGCAACCTGCCGATTCTCCTATAGATTTGGAGAAGTGTCACAATCAGTCTATTCTATTCGTATTACTTCTCGAGAGGTTGAATGGTCTTTGATGAAAGCTCTAGCGACGAGGTGCTGATGCAGGCTTATCAGAACGGTGATAACCGCGCTTTTGAGCTGCTTTTTCAGCGACATTCATCGCGCGTGTACGGCTTTCTCTTAAACCAATTGAAAGATCGGGCGCAGGCAGACGATGTTTTTCAAGGAACGTTCCTCAAGCTGCATAAAGCACGTCGGCATTATGATCCGTCATTCCCCTTTGGACCTTGGCTCTTTACGGTCTGCAAGAGCGTCCTGGTGGATCATTTTAGGCGGAAGGGACGAAATCGAGAAGATCTTCGCGAAGATCTCATTGCGGCGGCCGTCGACGAAAGAACCCAGGAGAAGAGTGGACCTGCTGTTTCTCTCGAAGGTCTTCCAGCCAATCAAAGGGTCGCGATCGAACTTAGATTCGGTGATGAGCTTTCATTTGAGGCAATCGCTAAGAAGCTCGAAACGTCGCCTGCGAATGTTCGCCAACTTGTGAGCCGTGGCATTCATAAACTTAGATCCCTTCGCGCGCATAAGGAGCATGGTGATGACGACGAAAGATAAAAACATCTCAAAGGAATTTGGCG
Organism: Pseudobdellovibrionaceae bacterium; assembly: GCA_019637875.1. Taxonomy (NCBI): domain Bacteria; kingdom Pseudomonadati; phylum Bdellovibrionota; class Bdellovibrionia; order Bdellovibrionales; family Pseudobdellovibrionaceae; species Pseudobdellovibrionaceae bacterium. The sequence goes on from JAHBUW010000018.1 coordinate 27,244, forward strand.
AATTCCTCTCTAGTCCAGAAGTCATACCACCATTGGCTCTTCGCGACTCGATTCTTTCGACTGTGCAGAAGGATTTGAACCCGTCCGGCACACAGGTGTTCTTAAGAGTTATTGGGGTCCATACTGTTGTAAGCCTTTTCTCCCTCTCGATCTGCTCGCAATTCGGATTGCAGTCTTTTAAGATTTTCGATGCCATGAATTGGGCGATGTCTTACGTCGGCCATGCGTATTGCATGGCATTTTGCGGGCTTCTTTATCTTGGAATAAGTGCGCTTGCTTTGAGCCTTCTTCTCAAGCCGGAAGATGTTCGGGTTTTAAGACAGCATCGCTTCCTTCAGGTGACTCTTCTGTCCGGCGTTTCGTTGGGAGTTTTCCTATGCCTGGGAGCTCAGATTCTGCTGATACCGGGAGCGCTCTGGATTACGGGCGCGATTATCGGAGGTGTTTCTACGCTGGAACTTGGATGGCTTGTGCGCTCCAAGTTCAGACGCCAACTCGTATTTGGCACATAAGCGCCATCTGTCACAAAACTCACTTCGATAGCGTACTTAGTTAAAGAAGGAGTCCTTCTCATGCAAAAGAGAATTTTTCTTCCCGTGTTTTTCGCGCTCTTGTTTGCACGGGTGGCTTTGGCTCATCCGGTCGCATACCAAGGGGCAACGGGAGTCATGACGTGGAATCAGCCTTTTATGTCAGACCACTGGATCACCTACAGCTTCCGACCTGATATGGCCGTCGCCGGCAGATTCATGCGAATGGAAATGCCTGAAGGGCGCCTTAACTACTCCGGTGCTCAATTTGATTACCTGGCCTACAGAGACAATGGCGACGATCACCAAGCTAATATTTACGTTTACGGAAGCGGTGGAAACGTACATTTTAGTGGATCAAATGCCGGTGGTTACCTCGTCGGTGCCGAAGCGGACGCTGAGAACCGAAAGTATTTTGGACTCATAAAAGCAGAAACCATGCGCTCAAGCATCGCTCCCGATTTCAATCACGTCGAAGGAAGACTAGGTATCGCACCTTACGAAGCAGAATACACCGAGCTTGCGACTTGGTTCATGGTCCAGGGTCAATGGCATCCGAGTCTCGAAAAAAAGTTTGTCGTCACACCGCTTGCGCGGCTTTTCTACAAGAGCTTTCTTTTGGAAACGGGCGTGAGCCTTGACGGTGATTGGATGATGAACTTCATGTTTCACTTTTAATCAGGAGAATCGATATGAGAAAAATCCTAATCGCTTCGTTGTTCGTTCTGCTTCCGGCTATCTCCCAAGCCAAACCCATTGCGGTTCAAGTGAAGGGAATGGTTTGTGCGTTCTGTGCCCAAGGCATCGAAAAAAAGTTTAAAGCGCTACCGGAAATTAACAAGGTCATGGTGAGCCTTGAGAGCAAAAAGGTCGAACTCGATACAAAAGAAGGCAAAGACATGAATGATGCGGATATCAACCGAATCGTAACCGAGTCTGGATATGAAGTCGTAAAGATCGAGCGATAACCATGAATCGATTCGCAAGTTTTCTCACGCTCTTTAGTTCCCTGGGCACACTGATCTGCTGCGCTCTTCCAGCACTCTTAGTGAGTCTTGGATTGGGTGCTGTCTTGGCGGGCCTTGTGAGCAGCGTTCCCGGACTCATCTGGGTCTCAGAGCATAAAACTGGAGTTTTCCTTTTTGCAGGCGCAATGCTCTTTGGAAATGGCGTCTGGCTCTGGATTAACCGCAATGCTCCTTGTCCCATCGACCCAGAGCTTCGTAAGGCTTGTGTCAGCGGTCGCAAGGCGAGCAAAATCATCTACGCTCTCAGTGTCGCGGTCTTTGCGACTGGCGCTTTCTTTGCGTACGTTGCGCCAGCCCTTCTAGTTTAGGCTCAATCCTTGAGTCAGTGCTCGTGTGAGCCTGAATCGTCTTCAACTTCGCAGTCAACGGGCTCGTCTTTCATGCCCGAAATATAGTGAGTCAGCCGAGCATTCATGAGATGGCTTCCATGCTGCATGAATTCAAGCCTCGTTGCGTTCGGCCCATCACCTGATTTGACCGTGACCATCATTCCCTTTTTGGAACGATGAAGAAATCCAACTGATTGAATATAACCTGTTCCTGAAAGCGAATCCTCGGCGATCTCGTAGCGAATCGTACTGTACTCACGAGCTTTCACTTCGAGTTCAATGATTGTCTTCGGTACAGTCGGTGCGAGGCCCGTGCAAAGAAGTGTTGCCGCCATGATATCGATCATAATCCCCCCTAGTCTGCGTCAAAGTTAGTTCTACCGTTTTTCAATCCACATAATCGTCAATCCTCCGTTTACGTCGTCCGCTGAGAACAATACACGATCTCCAGCTTTGAATTGCGTCAGCATCGCTGGTTCTGCCACGTAGAACGGCATCGTCATTCCGGGCATGTTGAGGTTTGGAATCTCCTCGTGCTTAAGGGTGATTTGCTGACTTGAAACGTCGACTCGTCTGACAACTCCCTTCACCTTTGGGAGCGCCTGTTCCGCATTCGCATAGGTGTCGGCAGAATTTAAATCTTGAGCTAGTGATACATGGGGTGCGAGTCCGATCAGTGCGCACAAAATGTATGATTTCATTTTCTTTGCTCCTTCTTTAGTTCGTTCTCTCTGTTTCTATTGGTCCAATCTCTTCAAAATTTGATTTAACTGATCCACTTCGCTACGTTGGCTCCTGATAATCCCCTCACAGAGAGTTTTAAGTTCTGCATCCTGAAGCTTCGCCTTCTCGCACATCAGGATTGCGCCGGAATGGTGCGGGATCATCGAGCGAGCAAACTGCCGATCGCCGATAAGCGTCTGTTCACGCATAAAGTAGAAAAGAGCCAAAAACAAAACCAGCGACCCCGCATAAACAACGAGATTCAATCTTCGATTCTGATACATCATTCTCATCGTCAGCGGCATGAGAAAAACCATTGGGGCAACCATCATGCCAGCCATGTAAGCGGTGTTCAGGTTGTGGATGACCTCATCCATTGACCACACCATGGTGAACATGACTGCGTACATGATGGGGAAATGCAGCAATGACATTATCAAGAGCTGTGAGTAAGCCTTTGACTCGGATTCTTGATGGCTGTGTTTGTCATGTTTCATTGGGAATCCTTCTTTCTTCTAATCAGTTTATTTCTGTTTCCATCAATCGAGGCTCGCACGTCTAAGCCTCAGGGCGTTCCCGATCACCGAAACCGAACTGAGACTCATCGCAAGGCTTGCGAACATGGGGCTTAAGAGAATTCCGAAAGACGGATAGAGTAGGCCCGCCGCTAAGGGAACGCCAAGGACGTTGTAAATGAAAGCAAAGAACAAATTCTGACGGATGTTCTTCATCGTTTCTTGGCTTAAGCGGTGAGCCCGAACAATGCCGAGAAGGTCTCCTTTGACAAGAGTGACACTTGCAGACTCCATTGCGACATCCGTTCCGGTCCCCATGGCGATTCCGACATTGGCTTGCGCCAAGGCTGGCGCATCGTTGATGCCGTCACCGGCCATCGCGACGCGCTTTCCCTCGGCTTGTAGCTTACTTACGACGGCATTTTTCTGCTCGGGCAGCACCTCAGCTTCAAAGCTGTCGATACCAATCTCTTTCGCGACGGCCTCAGCCGTGTACCGGCTATCACCAGTGAGCATAATGACTTCAATCTTCTTGGAATGAAAATAGGAGATTGCTTGTTTGGTGGTCTCCTTGATCGGGTCTTTCACCGCAATTACACCCGCTGGCTTCTGATCGATCGCGATGAGCATGGCTCCGTGGCCGGTTTTCTGAAGATCTTCAGCAGCGCGCACGAGCTCTTGCGCTTCGATTTTGAATTCGGACATCAAACGCTTGTTGCCGATCAATATTTCCCGACGTCCGACATTCCCCTTTAGCCCACGACCCGTCAGCGACTCGAAGTCTCTTGCATCTCGAAGTGCCAATCCACGCTCTTTAGCACCTGATACGATTGCCTCTGCGAGAGGATGCTCGCTCACTTTTTCGAGCGAGGCTGCAAGCAAAAGGACTTCGTCATCGCTATACCCAGGCAATGCCTTCACGACTGCTAACTTCGGTTTTCCGACCGTGAGCGTTCCCGTTTTATCAACGATCAAAGTCGTGATCTTCTCCATGGCCTCAAGTGCTTCAGCGTTCTTAATGAGAACGCCGTGAGTTGCACCTTTGCCAGTGCCGACCATGATCGACATTGGCGTCGCAAGCCCCAAAGCGCACGGGCACGCGATGATAAGAACGGCAACTGAATTCAAGATGGCGTAAGTCATCGCAGGCTCAGGACCAGCGAAAAGCCAGACAAGAGCAGTCAAGATTGCGATGGCGACGACAGCAGGAACAAAGTAGGCCGCAACTAGGTCTGCTAGCTTTTGGATGGGCGCTCGGCTTCTTTGGGCCTGAGAAACCATCTTTACAATCTGTGAAAGAAGCGTGTCAGCGCCAACTCTCGTCGCTTCCATAACGAACGTGCCCGAACCATTGACAGTTGCACCGGTGACCGATTGACCTTCGGTTTTCTCAACTGGAATTGGTTCTCCTGTGATCATGGATTCATCGACAGAGCTTTTCCCGTCAACAACGCGTCCATCTACGGGGACCTTCTCTCCAGGCCGAACACGAAGGCGATCTCCAACGTGAACATGTTCGAGCGGAATGTCTTCTTCCGTTCCGTCCGATTTTACCTTCCGAGCGGTTTTCGGGGCTAAGCCCAGAAGCGCTCGAATGGCGTTCCCGGTTTGATTGCGAGCGCGAAGCTCAAGAACTTGTCCTACGAGAACAAGCGTCGTGATGACAGCCGCTGCCTCATAATAAAGTGGGATCATCCCGCCGTGGACTCTCACGCTCTCAGGAAAAAGTCCCGGAAAAAAAGTAGCAAACACGCTATAGACGTACGCAACACCCGTTCCGATCGCGATCAGCGTAAACATGTTGAGATTGCGCGTTTTGACCGAAGCCCAGCCGCGCTCGAAAAACGGAAGTCCACCCCAAAGGACAACGGGTGTTGCAAGTATCAACTGGATACCCGCGTAGAGCCATTGAGGGATCGCGTGCTGCACAGGTTGACCAGGGATGAGGTCCGACATTGCCAGCAGAAAAAGCGGAATCGAAAGAGCCGCACTTATCTTTAGACGCTTCGTGAAGTCGATGAGTTCCGGATTCTCCGCGTCTTCAAGACTCACTTCTTCTGGCTCAAGCGCCATCCCGCAGATAGGACAATTGCCCGGACCTTTTTGCCGAACTTCAGGGTGCATAGGGCAAGTGTAGATCTTTTCCTTGTCTGCGGCTGAAACCGGAGCCGGATCTTCTTTTTTTAGAAACTTGAGTGGCTCGGCTTCGAACTTGGTTTTGCACTTCGGATTGCAAAAGAAATAGGTTTCGTCTTCGAAGGTCGAGCTTCCGCCTTTGGCATTTTTTGGATCGATCATCATTCCACATACCGGGTCCTTGACCAGAGATGGTGAGACTTCCGCCGACTTCTTTATTGAACAGCAGGAATGTTCTTGGCCGTGGTCATGGTGCTGACCGTGGTTTTGGTTGTGGTCGTGTTTCATATGATCCTCCGATCGTGTTTCGCCATCGGTGAGCCTTGGGAACGAATTCAAGCTTCACAGGCGGAACAGATCCAGGATCGACCTTCCAAGCGTTGGAAGGTCAACCCCCTAAAACAGCTTTTTTCTACCACGAAGCTTGTTTTTAGGGGTTTTGCGCTGCAACAAGAGGCGAGTGCGTCGTAAATGCCACTCACTTGACCTTCCAATAGTTGGAAGGCGTAGAGTGTCGGTACAGAGCAGTCCCGGAGGAGATCCTATGAATATTGGAGAAGCGGCAAAAGCGTCAGGGATCAATGCCAAGCTTATACGCCATTACGAATCGATAGGAATTATCCCAAAGGCTGGTCGAAGCGACGCCGGGTACCGAGTGTACTCAGACACGGATGTTCACATTTTGTCGTTTGTCAGAAGAGCCCGAAGCCTGGGTTTTTCGATGAAAGAAATCAAAAAGCTTGTCGGTCTTTGGCGGAATCGCTCGCGGGCCAGTAGCGCGGTCAAAGCCCTCGCCCAAGCGCACGTCAAAGCACTTGAAACGAAAATCAAGGAGCTTGAATCGATGCGAGACACCTTGCGCCATTTAGCAAGGAATTGTCACGGCGATAGTCGGCCGGACTGCCCCATTTTAAAGGACTTGGCAGGAGCGGAATAATGTTGATGGGTCCTGTCACAAAATCTTGGCGACGAGCGTATCCTTCCATAGCAACTGCGATCAGCAGATCGACACGGGAGACTTCATGAGAACCCTTCATTGGCTTATTTTTTCGTTCGTAACGATGTTCATGAGTGTCCCTGTGTTTGCCAAGACGGTGCGATACGAACTCGTCGTCAGAAATGAGAAGGTGAACTTAAGCGGCAAAAAAGAAGTGGATTTTGCCCTGACCGTGAATGGCGGAATTCCTGCACCAACTCTAGAATTCATCGAGGGTGACGATGCTGAGATCCTTGTGAAGAACGAAATCCCGAACGAAGAGGTCTCAATCCACTGGCACGGGATCTTACTTCCGCCTGAAGAGGACGGTGTTGCTTATGTCAATACGCCACCAATCCATCCCGGCAAATCGCGCCTTTTCAAATTCAAGATCCGCCAGAACGGTACTTATTGGTATCACTCGCACACTGCGGTCCAAGAACAAAAGGGCGTCTACGGTGCGTTGGTTATCCACCCGAGGAAAAAAGCAATTGCTTACGATAAAGATGCGGTTGTTGTCTTAAGTGATTGGTCTGACGAGAACGCCGATCAGATCATCAGAAATCTCCGAAAAGATGGTGATTATTATCTCTATAAGAAGGATTCCGTTCGATCCTACTTCGGAGCCGTTCAGGCGGGCGGCTTGAAGACGCATCTGCAAAACGAGTGGGAACGCATGGGAGGCATGGACCTTTCGGATGTGGGCTATGACGCGTTTCTGATCAACGGCAAGCGGAGTTCTCAACTTTTGACGGCTCATCCTGGAGAAAGAGTCAGAGTTCGGATTATCAACGCGGCGGCATCGAGTTACTTCTACGTTTCAATGGGCATTCCAATGACTGTCATCGCGGCCGACGGCGTTGATATCGAGCCCGTGCAAGCCAAAGAGCTTCTCATGGGGATGGCCGAAACTTATGACATCCTGGTCACACTACCGGAGCATAAGAACTACGAGCTTCGTGCCACAGTTCAAGACGTTACGGGATACGGTTCGACTTGGATCGGAATGGAAAGTGCTCCGAAGGTCGTCGCTCCCGACAAACCTCTTCCTGACTTGTATGCGTCGATGGACCACAGCGGACACGGTGGCGGTACAATGTCTGGCATGGATCATAGCGCCCACGGTGGAGCCGCTCATTCGAACGGTTCAGCTACGGATCACAGCAAGATGGACCACTCCAAGGTGGACCATTCGAAAATGCGCGGCGATCATATGAGTCACGAAGGTCAGAACGCCGAAACTGGGCATGCAAGACATACAGAAGCTTCGACAGGAGGAGATCATCGCGGGCACGGACCATCGGCTCCCGGCTCGCCAACGACGGGAAAGGCTAAACCTGCTGCTGGTGGAGGGCATGCAGATCACTCTGCACACGCGATGCACCAGTCGCATGGAGGAATGGACCACTCGAAACACTCAAGACCCGAACCTGCGAAGACAAAAAAGAAAAAAAGTAGCAGTGCGGATTCGATGCCTTTGACCATCGCTCCAGGCCCGATTGATTGGAGCAATCAATCCGATGCCATGTTGAAGCAAAATACTGCTTCACGGAATTTGGAACCTTCATCTTCAAAGCCTCCGATCGAAACTCTGACAGTGGACTCATTACAGGCGCTTCAGCCGACGACTCTCCCGAAGGACGCCAAGGTACACGAGCTCAAGCTTGTCCTTGGCGGAGATATGGAGCGATACGTGTGGCACATCAATGGTAAGGCGATTCATCAAGACAGCTTGCTTCGAATCAACAGCGGCGAGGTCGTTCGAATTGTTTTTCAGAACGACACGATGATGCATCACCCGATGCACTTACATGGACACTTCTTCAGAGTCGTCAACGCGAATGGTGAAAAGTCGCCGCTCAAGCACACGGTCGATGTTCCGCCTCACGGAACGCGAACCATCGAGTTCTATGCGAATGAGCCCGGACAATGGATGCTCCACTGCCATAATCTCTACCACATGAAAACGGGCATGGCGCGGATCGTGCGCTACAACGATTTCAAACTGACGCCTGATATGGAGTCGAATGTCCATAGCGATCCGCATCTTCATGAGCACTGGTACAATCACACTCGGCTCGAAGCAGCCAGCAATCACGCTAAGGGTCAATTCCGACTGATGCGCACTTGGGACGAGCTTGATCTAGAAATTGAAACAGCAGAGATCGAAGGGAAGAACTTCTCATTTGGCAAAAAGTGGGAAACAGAAGGTGATCTCGTCTATCGCCGCTGGTTTTCAAACTTCTTCAACGTCTTCGGGGGCGGAACCCTGTATCACGGGGAGGGATTCGGCACGGTTGGCGTCGGCTACACGCTTCCGATGCTGATTGAAACGGCTGTTTCCGTGAATCACGAAGGGCGCTTCCGCCTTGATGTAGAAAAGCGTTTCCAGTGGACCAAGAACGTCCTCTCAGATGCCGAATTCACTTGGCGTCCCAATTGGGGTGGCGAGCGCGATACAGAGTTTGAAGTCAGCCTAATGTACGGCCCTTCGTGGACTTGGGCCGCAGGACTCATGCTAACCGAAAAGAGCGCCGGTATCGGTGCGCAGATCCAGTTCTAGAGGCTTAAGTCCAATGGGAGGAGAGAGATGATGAAAATACTAATGACGTTAATCGCGACTGTTTTCCTGGGTTCCTTCGCATCGGCAACTTCACCTAAGAGTTCGACCTGGAAAATCGTGCCGAACGAGGAAGTCTGCATGGTGACGAACATGCACTTTGCTCGGCCACAGATCCCTGTCGCAAAGGATGGAAAGACTTATTACGGTTGCTGCGAAAACTGTAAGGCAACGATCCAAACGGATGCGACCTCAAGAACAGGGACTGATCCTTTAACGCAAAAACCTGTCGACAAAGCTAGGGCCACAATCGCTGCCGATGATCGGGGTGCAGTTCTCTATTTCGCCAGTCGGTCTAACTTCGATCAGTACATCAAACAGATTGCCGGGAAGTCGAAGTGAAGAAGTCTGGCGAGGAGAAGACTGTTAAGTCACTTCTTTGCGCCGCTCCCCTCAGCTTCTTGATTATCTCTTTCCTCATGACCTTTGCGTACGGGAGTGGGACTAGGCCCTGCACCATTTGGTCCAGGAGAGTGTTCTTCCCTGGCGCAGGCAGTAAGCGAAAGAACGAGTGAAGCGAGAACAAACAGGTTTATTTTCATGCGTAGATTTCCCTTTCATGCGCGCTTCAGTTTTAGAAGCGCGGAAGTAGAAGTTCGGTGGACAGAGTTTGACTGAACGCTAGTTACTCGAGCGTTACTCCTCCTTTTCTTTTGTGATGTAGATGCCCCAGGGATTTGCTTGAATTCTCGGGCCGCTCTCGAAGCTGAGCTCAAGCTTCATGTCTGCTGCTGTCTTGAAGCCTTGAATCGAAGTCACCCGGTCGCCAATCACGAGTGCCGTGCCTTTGCCTCTACATTTCTACGTCCCGATAGCGAGATCACGGTAATGAGTCCAAAGGTCGCGATGATCTCCGAAACTACGAAGCGAAAATCTCCTCGATTGTGGCTTGATAACTGAAAGATTTTTTCACCGAACATCGCATGGGCAACTAAAACGCCACTTATTGCTCCAGAGATTTGGGCGAACGCATAAAGCGCTAGCTCGTGGGCTTAGAACGATTGAGGCAAGAGTTCTTTCCGAAGCAATGCCTTCGTGAGGAGCCCGCGCGACCTCGCGGCCGAACTTCATCAATGCTGTTCGGTTCTGGCGGTTGAAGACCACAACATTACTCAGATTCGGATTTGGATGTTTGGCAAAGTATGGCTCACGAAAGAGATGTGCCCAGGCATGGTGCATCCAGTTTTCGGTCCCGCCCTCAAAGAGATGCTTCCTCCAAAGTCGCTTGGTCAAAAAGCCTGAGCGCGAAAGCACCTGAAGTTCTTTCTCTACAGAACGACGAGCTCTCGGCATCGCTAATCCTTCTCCCAGCGAGACGGTTCGACAATTCGGTGCTCGAAGTGGCCTTCGACCCAAACATTTCCTCGGGCGTGCGCTTCGATCCATCGGCTCTCAACCCGAGCCGGCCTCAAAGTCGGCATCACCCCTGCATCCTGCGGAGGGGCTGACGCCTTTCCTTTGAGGAACGCTTCCTTCTTCTGCTTTTCGGTCTGTTCGTGAATAACTGAGCCTGCGATCATTCCGGCCATACCACCCAGTGCTGAGCCCACGATCACGTTGCGAGTTCGGTACTCACCATTTTTTCCAGGATCAGCAATTCCGCCAAGAACTGCACCTGAGCCAGCGCCGATGGCACCACCAAGGCCGACACTTTTGTTTTGAGTCGCGCATCCCATCATCGCAAGCGAAAGTGCAACCATGTGAATCAGCGCGAAATAGTAGAGGTTCGCTTTTTCTTTCTGCATTAGACCTCCGAATCTTCCAAAACTTTTCTCCTGCATGACGAAGTGGTCCTCTCCGGTGTTCTTCAGATCGAGAGTCATGGATTCTTGGACCAATGGGAGCTTGAGGCAGGTCTCAGATCGCGCGGAACCAGCGCTTACGGGTTCAGCAGAAACAAAGCTCGGGGCAGCGTTGGAGCGGATCAACGAAGGCTACAATGGCAAGGTGAACCGGAATCAGCTCGTTGTGTGGCTCATCTCGAAGTTCGCTCCCAAGCTTGAAGAAGCGGAGATCAAAGAAATCCGAGCAGAGCACCTAGATGAAATCTCAGCGTTCGAGGCGTTTTTGCGGAGGGCCAAGGAGACCGGCAAATTACCACCCGAGTTAAGTGCGTTTATCCAAAAGGAAAACGGACTTGATGATGCGCCTAGGAAGAAACCGAAAAAGAACTTGCAAGAATATGTACCCAATGGTGATATACCCAAAGATGACATTTTTGCCTGATCGAGTAACATAGCGGAGTGAGATGAAGAACGGAGAGATCGAAAAACTACGTAACAAGTTAGGACTCGACCGACACGAGTTTGGTCAGTTCCTCGGGCTTGAGTATCGAAGCCTGATGAACATCGAAAACGGTGTTCGGAACCCGACAAGGCTTACGATGAAACTTCTCCGGTACCTAAACTCGATTTCAAAAAAAGAGGCTTTGGACTTCATTGAAGATCTAAATCGACATGAGCCTAAATAATTTAGTCATCAAATTTTGGAGCCTTATGGCACGCACTCGAAAGTTCAGCGCCAAGCGCGCGGCTTTGGAAGAGATGCGAGTCGATGTGTTTTTGGGCGAAGGAAAAGGCCAAAGCGGTCCTGAAGCAAAGGAATCTCTTCGTCGCCTTTTGAGTTCGATGGTCCTTAATCTTCATCGGCGCGGTCGCCCGAAGAAGAATAAGGACGAGGAGATTTTCTGTGAAGTATAAAATCGGCGTTTATGTGAGGGTCTCAACCGACGAGCAAGCGCTCCGTTCGGAAGGATCGCTTGAGACTCAGAAGCACCGAATTGTGGGCGAGATCGAAAACCGAAACCGACGTGATGGTGGATTCGGTAAGGTCGTTGAAATCTACGAGGATGACGGCTACTCCGCAGTTGCGGTCCGCCCAGCGTACCAAAGGCTCATGCGAGATGTTCACAGCGGGAAGATCAACATGATCTTCATTGCCGACTACTTCCGCCTTTGCCGTCACCTTTTGGATTACCTGACGCTCGCGGATCGCCTGAAGAAGATCGGAGCGCGGGTTCTTTCGGTCAAAGATAACTTTGATACTGAGACCGCTATGGGTCAGTCGATGATCCGAACCCTTATCAACATGGCCCAGACGGAGCGAGAACTGACGGCGGAACGCGTGGCGATCAACTTCCACGCTCGCGCACTTCGTGGACTGCGAAACGGTGGCCGCGTGCTCTACGGCTTTGACCGGATTGAGGACGATCTTGCACGTCTCAAGGTCAACGATTCAGAAGCTGCGGAGATTAGGGAAGTCTTCCGTACCTACATCGAAGAAGGCACTTTGGCACGCGCCGTTGACCGGCTGAACGAGTCAGGTCCGTTTCGTAAGACCAAGAGCTACAAGAACTCGGACGTCGTGAAGACCGAGAAGTGGAACCGGATGACTCTCAACATGGTCCTTCGGAATCCTGCTTACCGGGGCATGCGCGAGATCAATCGCGAAAATAAGGGTAAGGAGCAGGAGACCTTGAAAGAGGTCGAACGCCACCAGATCGTGAAGGCCTCGTGGCCTGCGATCGTAAGCGAAGCGGACTGGAGCCAAGTGCAAGAAATGCTCGATCACGCGGGCTCGGCGGCTCGGGCTCGCCTTGCCACTAAAACTCGCCGGGAATATCCACTGACGAGCGTTTTCACTTGTGCGGAATGCGGGCGCGCTATCATGGGCGCATCCGGGCATGGTCGGAAGTCCGTTCATCGATACTATGTCCACGGAAAGCTCAAGGGTCAGAAGATCACTTGCTCGATGAATTGGATTCCGGCTGATGACATTGAGCCGAAGGTTTTTGCGATCCTGGACCGCATTCTCGAACAAGAAGGCTACCTCGACACCCTTGAAGACCGTTTCCGGTCAAACGTCGACACTCAAAGAACCGATCTTGAGCGCGAGAAGTCGACGATAGAAGCGTCAGTTGCTGAGATCGATCGGGAGATCAAGAGTACGATCCAGGTCCAAACGCGCACGGCTGACCCTTCAATTGATGACGTGTTCCGAGAGCAGCTCCGGGAACTTGCCGACAAAAAGCGGATGGAAACGGTCCGACTTTCTGAAATCCAAAACCGCTTGGCTGATCTGCCAGACCCCAAGGCTGCTCGAGAGGCGTTCAGAATCAACGCACAGGCGTTCAAGAAAGCGTTTGCGAAGTCCAACGAGGCGACGAGGAAAAGACTTGTAGCGAGCGTTTTCGAGCGTATTTCGTTCAACAAGTTCGGTCTCGACCTCCACCTCAATCCCCACATCGCCTCCGCCGAGGCGGTCCAAATTCTTCAAAAAGAGAAGTCCTCGGAGCTTCGCTCCGGGGACTCTTCCCTCTACTCCAACATCCTCATTTTCAATCAACAGGTCCGAAAAAAGAAAACCGCCGGACCCTTCGCCCTTGCGGGCTGGGATCAAGCGGTCAATACGTCCTCAGTTGTAAAGATTGGTCGGGGCGACTGGATTCGAACCAGCGACCTTTTGCTCCCGAAGCAAACGCGCTACCAAGCTGCGCTACGCCCCGACGGTGGGATCCGGAACCTTAAGGAATCCGGCTTTTTCGGGAGGAGTTCAAGAGATTTCGCGAGTTTGCCCGCTAACAACTCGCATTATGCTGAACAAGAGGTCAGGGTGCGATCACCGACGCCGTGGAAGAGCCGCGGTGAACCGAGTTGCTCCCGCTGCCGCCAGGGCTATCGCCGCCCCCGCCCCCACCCACGCCGGGACCGGCCCAAACGGTGATCGAGAGCGAGAAGAGAATCCAGACGATCATGAACTTCAAAGTTTTCATTGAGGCTTCCCTTCTTGGCGCTCGAGATCTTTGGTGAAATCCAGCGAGCCGTGGGTCCACGCGAGAATGGTATCCGACGCCGGCGCCGCCGCGGATTTCTCAACAAAGTCGCGCAGCACGCGATTGATGTTCGCGAGGAATTCTTTTTTCAACTCGGTCGTCGTCGAGACATAAAGCGCTTCGTACCAGCAGGGCCCCGTCTCGCTCATCTTCGACAGGATATTCATCGACAGGGTCATATACTCGATGACCTTGAGCTCACCCAAGTCCATGAAATCCGAGCGCACGCTCAGACGACCGTCGACGTCTTCCCACAGATTCACGCGGCGCAGATCCGCTTCGAAATAACGGGCATCGCGTTCTTCCAGGCCGACCTTGCGCGCCCAGGCGGCGACATCAAAGGCCGTTTCCGATTTCAAGCTGGGGCCGAGATAAAAGAGCGCGTAACGCGGGTCTTTTTTGATCGTGACGACGACCTTCTCGCGCAGATGTTTGAGGGATTTCTCCGAGACGAGTTCCATCGCGCTTACCCCCAAATCCGGGTTTGCGATTGGCGTTCGAGCTCGCGCTCGCGCAGGGACTCTTCACGTAAACGACGCACCCAATTCTCGAGCGCGCGCTCTTCCAGGCCCGAAAGGCCCGAATCCGTCGCGGGGTTCGAGACCGCCCGTGCTTTCGCGATCGCTTCGTTCACGACCTGCTCCAGGTCGACGCCGAGCTCTTGCAACAGGCTGATCAGACGGGCCGAGCCCATGTCGCCATGACCTTTTAAGAAACGATTGAGATGACTGGGTTGCATGCCGATCCGGCGTGCGAGCTCCGCTTGGCTGAGGCCGCGGTCGTTGAACAACTGATAGATTTTTTGAACCAGTCCGGATGAGCTCAACGAGTCCCCTTTGCAGAACGTGCAAGTGGGCCCGGTCTATCAGGTTTTGCTCAAAAAAGTCAGCATTGCCGAAAAAATTCTAGTGATTTACCCGATCTTGAGACTCGAGGGCCTGGGAGGGACGATCTGAACCTCCGCCACCACCGATTCCCGTGTTCGCGAGGGCGAGTGACACGAGTCCCGAGAGGGCCGCCAGAATCAAGAGCAGGATCCAATTCTTAGGCTTCATGAAGCCCGAGTTAACAGGGGTGCGAAGGCTTGTCGCGAGGGATTTCGCGGATTGCCGGAAACGGGTACGGGTCCGCGCCCGAAGTTCACGAAATCATGAAACAAAAAAGGGATCCTGACGGATCCCTCACGAAGACGGGCCCCGAAGGACCCGCGATCAAATGAAAACTCAAGAATTAACGGCAGCCGAGCGGGCGGCAAGCGCGCGAGTACTGATAGCACTTACGCATCGCTTGGTCTTGAGCCACGCGTGCGCGGCGTGCAGTTGCGCGGAAGGTATCGCCACGGCGGTTTTGCGCGAAGCAAGTGACCCAACGTGCGGGACCAGGACGACCCGGACGATAAGATTCACGATCCCAACGATCCGCCGCGATCGCGCCGATGATTCCACCAATGATTCCACCGACGATCGCTTCGCCCGTGTTCGAACGATAGAAGGTCGCTTCATCGCCCATCGCTTCCAGATCCGCAGGGTTCATTGCGCCCGCTTCTTGTTCGATGACTTGCGCTTCTTCGATTTGACCAACCGTTGCGAAAGCGGGAACCGCCATCAACGCCGACAGTGCGATCACGATAAACTTTTTCATCTTCTTACTCCTTCAGTGAGTGTTTTGTGTTTGCAACGAGTCGAGCTATTGCGATTGTGATGCCACAAATAAGTGGGTCACAATGACACCCGATTTAAAGCACAAAGTCCCGAATATCCCCGTGGCGAGGAAGCTGTGCTGAAGAAACTTTCAGAGTCTCGCTGCGTCGACGGTGACGAAATGCCACCCAAATTTTAGGCAAGAGTCACAGTGACTCCGCTCCCCAAAAAAAGAAACCCGACTCCTCGAAGAAGAGTCGGGCTGTTTCGACTTCAAGAATTAGAAGCCGAAACGATTGAGGCTCGGGACTTCGTCCCGCGCTCTCGTTTCAATTTCGAGTCTTTCCGTATGTTGTTCCGCGGCCCGCACTTCGACGAGCTTGGGCTCGCCGAAAAACTGCCACCAACTCCAGGCCTCGCCTTCTTTCGTGGGAAGGAGAGATTGAAGTTGATCGGCGGCCCGCACGATACCCATCACGGTTTTCTCAGATTGAAAGTTCAGTCGTTGGCGCCAAATAGACTTCTGCTTCTTTGCAGCGTTCATAAAATCTCCTTCCCACATTTCGTGGGGGTTGGTGAACAAGGCGCACGCATCCGGGCCGGGACACGTGAACCGGTTTGAAAACAAAAAATAAAAATGAATGAGGATCAAAACGCGAGGAGGTCGCACGAACGTCGACGTGAAAACCAAGTCTTACGCGCAAAAATGCAAGTAACACTTGAACGTTTCACGGACGTTCAAACACGAACACACTTCAATTGTCGGTCTTATTATATATGGTCCTGACGGACTCAGAAGACGTTTGATCCTGGAGTTTGTAGATCAAGTCCGGAGACTTTCTCGCAAACCATGCCGCGAATCGCGTCGTCCATAATTCGCGTGACCGCGAGTTCGACAACCGAAGAGTGATTTTTTAGTTTCATCATCATGAAAGCCTCCTTTCATTGGAATAATCTCAGTCTGAAGAAGTTCTCGGTGTTTGGCAACGACAACTTGATTCATTTTTTCTTCAGACGCGCATTCGAAATACTTTGTCGAGAACGCTCGTAGTTCCTGAGTGGAACCACGAATGCGCAAGGTGGTTCCACTTTATTCCGTCAGATGATTTCCGGTTCGCGTATAACGATCCTCGAGTCCGACGGAGGCGACGACGTTGGCCTCATGCAAAGTCTGGACATTGCGCCACAGACGTTCACTGACTTCTCCGGGAAGATAACTCGGCATTTTGCGCGCGACGTCTCCGCTCGCTGCGGACCACAGGTACATCACCTCGGCCTTGGTCGCGGCCAAACGTTCGCGTTCGGACGACGCCAGGCTTGAGTCTTCCACGCGCGCGTCGGCAACGAGGTCCTGCAAAACGCGATCAGCGGTTTCGGATTCGGCGAAGCGCCGCGCTTCGATCAAAGAGGCGATCGCCACGGCCTCCAGACGATCCTCCGCGCCGTCCTTCAGTAATTCTCCCAGCCCTTTCAAGTAGCGCGGGTTCTCGAGCAGTTCGAGCTTACGCTGCCGCTCGGCATCGCTGGGAAGAACCTTGGCTTGCAGCTTCATGTATTCGCGAAGCTCCACCAAGATCTCGGACTCCGGATCAGAAGTGGGTCCCGCCGTTTCCGTCGCGGGACTCGCCTCCAGCACGGGGGCCACTTTATTTTCATCGGATGGGGTCGCGGCTTTCACCGTCCCCGTTTTCATCACGGCCGCCCCGACCGAGGCCGGCGCGCGCTTCGGTGAGGGCGCGGTCCCGCCTTCACTGACCCGGTAGTGATAACTGAGCGGCAGACTCACGAGCGCCAAGAGCGCGAAGTAAGTCAGCGGGCGATTCAGAAATTTCACCGCGCGCCTCCGCCGAATACGCCTTGCAAGAGGCGTCCGCGCAGCACTTGGCGATTCATATTCGTCGCGCCTTCATTCTGATAGTAGGCCGAGCCGTTCACGTAACCGCCGGTCACGACGAGGTTGCGGTGCAGTTCAGAGCTCGCGGTGAAGAGGTTATAAACCTTCCCGACGTACTTCGTCGTTTGCACCGAGCGAACGTCATCCAAGCCGCCCGCCGCTTTCACGAGGCGATCCCCCGCGATGAAAGAGCGCGCCTCGCGCATGTTGCCCTCGCCGTCCACGAGGGGATGGTTCGGCGTGACGCGCAGTTCACCGCCGGACTTCATTTTGAACACCAGGATTTCGTGTTCGGTGTCCACGAGCTCGGTCACCCACTGGGACACCGGCGTCGTCTCAAGGCGGACGTTCGCGAGACTCGAATCCGCGGTCACGGTCACGACGTTTTGGGTCTTCGACGTGAGCGCTTCGATGAAGGTCTGCGCGCGGCCCTGACGTCCCTTCAGCTCGGTCAAGATCTGCTGCTCGGGCGTCGCGCACGAGGACACGCACACCGCCGAAACGTAGATCTTCGCCGGCACGTCACACGACGAGTTTTTACTTGTCGGCGCGACCCACACCCGCTCGGGTTTCACGCCGGCGTTCATGAAGGTCGGATACAACGCGCGCGATCCCGAATCGATCCCCGCACCACCCGAATGCACGTCCTCGAAGTTCGCCAGGAACTCTTTGATCACGGGGATCTTGTCCTGACACTTCACCATCCAGTCGTAACGGCCCTTCGCCTGACTGTTGGACAGGCTGTCGTGCGAGCAGCGGTAAGCCACGTAATCGCGGCAGTATTTTTCTTCGGTCCAAGCGCCCGCCTTCACGGTTTCTTTCACTTTCTGCACCTGATGGTCGACGCAGGCGTAAGATTTGGTCGTGACCACTTCACGCGCCTTCAAGATGATGCCGATCTGATTTTTCGGACATTTATTGGAACTGACGGCCTCTTCGTTTTCGCGGGTGACGTCGTCACGTTTCACGGCATCCGGGTTCGCGTCGCAGACGCGCTCAACGACGGGCTTCGCGCCATCACAACGAGCGTCGACCGCGGGTCCGCCGTTCTGATCGCGGCAGGTGTAGTCTTGGCGTTGCTTGCCGCCGCAATTTTCCGAACACGTGCTCCAGGTGTCGGACGCGACCCACTTGTAAGTGGGGCATACGCCCTTCACTTTGAGAGCGCCTTGACGTGAATTGCTCGACGTCACCTGGCCCTGCTTACAGCTTTGATCTTCGATACGGTGGAACAGGTCGAAGAAACCCGTTTCGCCGAAACGGCAGGTCAAAGGAACCTGAACTTCACCGATGACGACGCCCGACTTCACGGTGCCGCTCACCCCGAAGCCGGGGCAGCCGTCCTCGCAGGTCAGGGCCTGATGTTTGGTCGAGCCTTGCAGATCGCCGTTCACGCAAAGACGGCTCGACTGCACGCTCACACAGGCGCCCGCGGGGCGTTCGCTTTCGAAGAAGATGCGGCTTTCACCGTCCTTCAGTTTGTCCCCGTTCATGAGGCGGCAGCTTTGTCCACCGCACACACCTTCGGTTTTCACTTCCTCCGTACGCGAAGCTTCCACCCAATCTTGAATCGGGTCCTGGAAACGGCACTCGTAAACGACTTTCGTGTGGACCACGTTTTCTTTTTGTCCGTCCAGGCCGCAGGCGACCTTTTCGTTTCGCTCGTTCACATATTCGGTCCGCGATTCGCCAAGGGTCTGACATTTAGGAAGGGGAATTTCGGGCTTCGCGTCCACGATCCGGATGCGGTGGCGAAGCGAGAAAAGGACCTCGTCATAAGCGAGCGGCGAATAGATATCCGCGCGGACCTCGTAAGTTCCCGTCTGCTGGAAGCTGTGCTGAACGGAAAGGCCCGGCAAAAGGCTGCTGCCGTCCGCGAAATTCCAGCGAACCGCGCTGATCGAGGGGCGCAAGCACGAAGGAATGCTCGCCGCGAAATCCACGGGCTTGCCGACTTCGGCCTCGTTCGCCGCGAAGATCTGCGTTTCGATCAAACACTCCAGGTCGTCGTAATAATCGATGACCGTAACGTGATGAACCAGGTCGTAGGCCGCCCCGGATTTCAAAGTCACCTTCGCCTCGATCCGGTGCGCGCCGGTCATCTCGAACGCGTGGGTCGCGGACGCCCCCGCGTAGACGCCGCCGTCATCGGTTTTCCACGCGATGCTTTCGATCTCAAGGTTCGCGGGCGAAACCACGTGGTAGGTCAGCTCCATCCCCGGCAGCGAAGCCTGCGGGCCTTCGAGCATGGGGGCGTTCTCTAAAACGAGCGTCGATTGCGAAAGAACGGCGGTCTCGCCAGCGGCGGAGCTCACTTTGGCTTCCACCAGATAACGACCGGCCTCCGTATATTGGGTCGCGATTTTCGATTTATCGTTGGCGAGGACCTTCGCGTTCATGGTGGTCCACTGAACGTCCGCGCCCGGCGCGCAGCCCAGATCCTCACTGAGGCTCGTCATCACGATTTCACCCGGAGCGGCGAGATTTTTCCCTTGAAGACTCAAGGAGCCCGCCGAGACCATCTTCTGCTGGCCTCCGCAAGAGGCCGCGAGACCCGCCACCGCATCCGTGGTCGGCGAGGTCCCCGTGTTTGGCGAACATGCCGTCAGTCCCATCCATGAGGTGACAAGCAATGTCATTTTGAAAGCCTGATTCAGATCCTCGGTCCAAGTTCCTGACGTCCATGTCATTCGCGGTCCTCCACCCTTCCTAGGTAGTGGAATCCATCCTCTCAGGCCGAGGGGAAACACCCAAATTTTTTTGCATTTCCGCTTCATCGCGGGAAGGCCTGTCGGGGGCTTCGACGCTTTCCCGAAATTCACCCCAACCCCTCTCACGGCGGAGCGACATCTTCCCCGAAAGTGTCGAAGTTTTTGTTGGCCCAAATCCCAAGGCGGGGCTATCGTTTTCAAAGTGTAAAGCTCAAAGGATTGAGGTTTCGTATGAAGGATCTGCTCGGAATGGAAACCCGTGGGCTCGTCGCCTGCGACAATATGATCGGCGGCGCCTGGGAGCCCGGCGAAAACGGGACGCACGAGGTCCGTTCGCCCTACCACGGTCGCAAGATCGGTCACACGACCACGCCCTCATCCGCGCAAATCGATCGCGCCATTCAACTCGCCGGCGAAGCGCAGAAACCCTGGGGCGCGCTCCCGCACAAAGAGCGCGCGCGGGTGCTGTTCCGTTTCCGCGAAATTTTACTGCGCGACCAAGACGAGATCGCGGGCCTGAAAGCTTCCGAGTGCGGCAAAACCTTCGCCGAGGCGAAGGCCGGACTCATGAAGGGCGTCGAGGTTCTGGAGTTCGCGCTCTCGCTGCAAAACTTGGATTTGGGCGGCAAGATGGAGGTCTCGCGCGGGGTCAGCTGCGAATACCGCCGCGAAGCCTTGGGCGTGATCGCGAACATCACCCCGTTCAACTTTCCCGCGATGGTCCCGATGTGGACCATTCCCATCGCGCTCGCGGTGGGGAACGCTTACGTCTGGAAGCCCTCGGACAAAACGCCGCTGACCGCCCGCCGCATCGCGGACGCGCTCGCCGAGGCCGGCCTTCCCGCAGGGCTCATGACCGTCCTTCACGGCGGCGAAGCCACGGTGAACGCGATCATCGATCACCCCCTCGTCCGCGCGGTGGGCTTCGTGGGCTCGACAAAAATCGCGCGCCTGATTTTCGAACGCGGCACCCGCCAAGGCAAACGCGTCCTTGCCCTGGGCGGCGCGAAAAATCACATCATCCTGCTTCCCGACGCGAATCCCGAACTGAGCGGAACCGGCATTTCCGATTCCTTCACGGGCTGTGCGGGTCAACGCTGCATGGCCGCTTCGGTTCTGCTCGCGGTGGGGGAAGTCGATCACCACATCGAACGCATCGTCGAACGCGCGGGCTCGATGAAGCTGGGCGAGAGCATGGGTGCGCTCATCACGAGTGCGCAGCGTGAGTTCTTGGTGGGCGCCATCGACCGTGCGGAAAAAGCCGGCGCCAAAATCCTGCTCGATGGCCGCAAAGCCAAAGCGCCCGCGGGACTCGAAGGCGGAAACTGGCTGGGCGCAACGGTCCTCGATCAGGTGGCGACGGGGTCCGAAGCCGCGACGGACGAGCTCTTCGGGCCGATCCTGAGTGTGGTGCGCGTGAAGGACCTAAGCCACGCCTTGAAGATTCAAGCGAGCAGTCCTTACGGGAACGCCTGCTCGGTCTTCACGACGAACGGCGCCCTGGCCGACCGCGTGGCGCGTGAAGCGCGCGCCGGCATGGTCGGCGTGAATATCGGCGTCCCCGTCCCGCGCGAGCCCTTCTCGTTCGGCGGGATCAACTCCTCCAAATTCGGCCACGGGGATATCACCGGTCCGCAGAGTTTGGACTTCTGGACCGACCTCAAGAAAATATCGACGAAATGGGAACAACAGACCGACTCGAATTGGATGTCCTAACATGAGCACCTTTGACGTGAATAAACGCTCCGACCACATCATTCTGGCCTCGCACAACAATCTCAAATTCAAAGAGACGCTCCCCATTCATTGGGGTGAGCGCGATCCACTCAAACGCGGACCCGTCGTCGCCTCGGTCGCGAACAAACGGGCCCGCAACGCCATCGGCGCGCACAGCGGAAGCTACACCGTGTACCGCGCCCTTTCGGTCGCGAGCGGAAAGTTCCCGCCGCTGCATCGCCCGGACCTGAACAACACCCAAAGCCCCACGCCGATCGGTCCCTACAAGCAGTGGTTCGATCCGCAAAAAATCGTGTCACTGGATCCCTGGGGTCTGGATCCGCAAATTCATTTTAAAACCTACTTCGAGCAGGGCTACGACATCCGCCCCACGATCGCCGTGACCCAGGCGCATTTGCAAATCCCCGAAGTGACCGACGCGATCAAGGCCGGACGTCTTCCCGTCGACGGCAAGATCGTGAAAGAGAACGCCGACGTCCGCGTGACGAAGATCGCGATCGAGCCCGTCTGGTATCTGCCCGGCATCGCCGAACGCCTCAACACCACCGAAGGCGACCTGCGCCGGATTCTGTTTCAAGAGACCGGCGGGATGTTCCCCGAATTCATCACCCGTCCCGATTTGAAAGTCTGGCTTCCGCCCATCGGCTCGACCACGGTTTACATCTTCGGCGATCCCCGCGATCTGGCGAAACCCGAGGTAGAGCTGACCTGCCGCGTGCATGACGAATGCAACGGCTCGGACGTTTTCGGTTCGGACATCTGCACCTGCCGCCCTTACCTGATGTACGGCATCGAAGACGCCGCCCGCACCGCACAGCGCGGGGGCATCGGCCTCATCGCCTATTACCGCAAGGAAGGCCGCGCGCTGGGCGAAGTGACGAAGTTTCTGGTCTACAACGCGCGCAAACGCCAAGAGGGCGGCGATTCGGCGGCGACCTACTTCCACCGCACCGAATGCGTGGCGGGCACCGAGGACGCGCGTTTCCAAGAGCTGATGCCCGACTGCCTGCACTTCCTGGGAATCTCGAAAATCCACAATCTGCACTCGATGAGCAATATGAAATACAACGCCATCGTCGGCAGCGGCATCGAGGTCGTGAACCGCATCTCGATCCCGGATGAACTCATCCCGAAAGACGCGCAAGTCGAGATCGAAGCGAAAAAGGCGGCGGGCTACTTCACGAAAGAAACGCCAAAGAACAAAACCGAACTCACCGCGGTGAAAGGGCGTCCCATCGATGAGTAACGACCTTGAATATCTTTTGAGCCCCCGCGCCGTCCGTGACGGCGCCGAAAAAATCTTCGACCAAGTCAAAAACGGCGAAGGTCATTTTCGCTATCATCCCGAAAAACTCGCGGGCGTGGTGAAACTTGTTTTGGAAGTCACGCGCGCGAACTATCCCGATCTGAAGATCCCCTTCCATTCACGTTGGGGACACTTCCGCGTGGGCGGAGTCAAGCGCCTGGAACAGCTGAACGCCCGTATGGCGGGCGCGGACCCTCTCGAGGTCGCACGCACGCGTTTTGATCTGGCCATCACCTCGGTCCTTCTGGATGCGGGTGCCGGCATGACCTGGTCCTACCAAGAAGGAGCCCAGCGCTTCTCGAAATCCGAGGGCCTGGCGGTCGCGAGCTTTCATCTGTTCATGGAGGGCGGACTTGCGGGCGACGGCCAGAGTCCCCGCGCCGACGGCGCGGGCCTTTCGGCGTTCGACGAAAAGCGTTTGCAGCTCGCGTTTCAGGTGACGCCGCAAAACCCCCTGGTCGGCGCGACCGGTCGCGTGGCGCTGATGCGCGCACTCGGCGAGGCGGTCCTGGATCCGCGTTACTTCAAAACCCCCCGTCCGGGCGCGCTCGTGGATCTTTTGATCGAAAGACACGGAAAACGCATCCCCGCCTCGGGAGTCCTCCGCGCGGTGCTCGACGGTTTGGGCCCGATTTGGCCGGGACGCCTTCAGCACGAAGGCCGCAATCTGGGCGATATCTGGCATCACTCGCGCTGGGGCTTGATCGCGTTCCATAAACTTTCGCAGTGGATGACCTACTCGTTGATCGAGCCGCTGATCGATGCGGGTCTTGAAGTTTACGGCGTAGAAGAGCTCACGGGCCTCGCCGAATATCGAAACGGCGGATTGATTTTGGATTCGGGACTCGTCTCGTTGAAAGACCCCGCCGCCGCGGCACAAACGTGGACGCCGGATTCGGATTTGATCATCGAGTGGCGCGCGCTGACGGTCGCGCTTCTGGATGTGATCGGCGCGCGTCTGCGCGAAGAGCTCAAGCTCAGCCCGACGGAGTTCCCCCTCGCCAAAGCGCTCGAGGGCGGAACTTGGTGGGCCGGACGTCGGCTCGCGAAAGAACAGCGCGCGGACGGCGGCCCCCCGCTGAGTCTGCAAAGTGATGGAACGGTATTTTAGTCGTTTTTTATCTGGAGACTGCATGTCGCAAAAGATCGTCGTTTTGGATCACCCGCTTCTACAACATAAACTCGGCTACCTGCGGGACAAATCCACCAATTCACCCGAGTTCCGCGATCTGATGTCCGAGATCAGCTCGATTCTGGCTTTCGAAGCCATGCGCGACTGGAAAGAGCTGCAAACCGTCGCCATCGAGACGCCCGTCGCCTCGGCGCAAGTTCAGCGCGTCTCGAACCCGCCCATCGTCGTTTCGATCTTGCGCGCCGGGAACGGCATGCTCGATGCGGTCCTCAAGATGATCCCTTTCGCGGGCGTGGGCTTCATCGGGATTTACCGCGACAAGTTCATCCACAATACGGTGGAGTACTATTTCAAGATGCCGGCGGAAACGAAGGGGAAAACCGCGATCCTTTGCGACCCCTTGATCTCGACCGCCGATACGGTCATTGCGGCCATCGACCGTTTGAAAAGCCACGAGGTCGGGCAGATCCGCATCGTTTGCGTGCTGATCAGTGAATACGCCTGCCAAAAGCTTCAAAACTTCCATCCCGACGTCGAAATCTACACTTTGAATATTGAAAAGCAGATCAACGACGTGGGATATCTGGTGCCCGGACTGGGAGATGCGGGTGACCGGCTTTACCACACAAAATAGACCCCTTTTGATCGGCATTTCCGGCGGCAGCGGCTCGGGGAAAACCTATTTCGCCCGCGCCCTCGCCGAAAAGCTCGGGGCCAAGAACTGCACGGTCATCTACCAAGATCACTTCTACAAAGATCAAAGCGCACACTTTGATTTCGACGGTGGCTCGGTCAACTTCGACCATCCCGATGCCATCGACTTCAAACTCTTCGCGCAGTGCCTGACCGATTTGCGCGCGGGCCGCGACGTCCGCATTCCCCATTATGATTTCAAGACCCACTCACGGATCGGCGACGGACAGCCGCTCGCGGTCCACCCGGTCATCATCGCCGACGGCACTTTGATTTTTCATTATCCCGAGGTGCGCGCGCTGTTTGACCTGAGGGTCTTTCTGGATACGCCCGAGGAGCTGCGTTTTTCGCGACGTCTGGACCGCGACGTCCGCGAGCGGGGCCGCACCCCCGAAGGGGTCCGCAGCCAGTTCGAGACCCAGGTCAAACCCATGCACGATCTGTTCGTCGCCCCCTGCCGGGCCTACACCGAGCAGGTCATCGAAAAGCCCGAGGATTTCGCACGGGTTTTGGATTTTTGCGTGAAAAGTGCGGGCCCTTACTTGACGGCCTAAAATCCCCACCCAACTTGTCCCCAAGATCCAGTTCGTTTGGAGGGACAACTATGCTTGAAGCATCCATGGATTTCATCTGGAGCTACGGCCCGGCGCTACTCATTGCGCTTGCGGTCTGGCCGCTCCCCTTCCTGAACACTCCCAACCGCGATATGAATTTGCAGCCGCCCGCGATCAAACGCAAAGCCGAACCCTGTCGAAACTGTCCGCAGAATTAATTAATGCTGAACGCAATCCAGAGAAACGGAAAGCTGGGGTTCGCTCATCACCTGAGCGACCGCGCGGAAGGACGCGAAGGCCTTCCGTTGCGCGACGTCTTGATCCTTTAATCGAAGCTCAAGCTCGTTACTGATCCAGCCGGTCGCGGTTTCCCGAGCAGTGGACTCGCGCGCTTCAAGCGTCTTCACGTAACGTCCATTCCCGTCATATTCGGCGAGTTTGATCGTCAAGAGATCCCCGATCAGAGCGACGTCGAAGACCTTCTCGTCAACCGAGCCGCGGCAGAGGAATCGGGTCGAGACGTCCGGGATCGCCCCGTTTTGCGGATCGCCCTCGAAGCGCTCAAAAAGCCGTTGATCGAGAGTGGCGTGTTGCAGATTGTGCGGAAAGAGCCTGATCTCCGCGACGGAAAGGGCCCGCGGCGAAATCGCACGGCAGTCTTCGGTCACGAGTTCCGGCCCACGCTCAGAATGAATCAAAATCCGCGACCGCACCCGTTGGCCCGGACCGCAAGCCCCGTTTTTATCGATATTCACGAAACTGATGGGGGCGACCGCTTTGGCGTTCATTGGAGTGGATTCCAGCGCAATGGCGCTGGGTTTTCCGCAGTTCATGCTCAGAACCATGAGCGGCATCATCGCCAGAATCACGATGAAGCGGATCAACGACTGTTTGGTCACATACATTAATAACATTTGAAACTTTATTCTCGCACCGGGACCGGCCGTCCGCGAGGGTTACCCTGTCGGCGACCCGCTTTGGGTCACCCGGGCGTTTCAAATTGGTCGACTCAAAGCGGAGTGATCTTCACCTCGAAAGACAAGACGGTCACGACTTCGCCATTTTCGTCGTAAACGCCTTGGCTGATCGACGAGGTTTCGCCGTCCAAGGTCGCGACCATGGCGTTGGAAATCGTCTTCACCTCACCGGTGACCGCATCGATTTCTTCATAGACCGCGCGGATGTGATTTTGGCCGGGACTTTCCGTCAGCGGAGTCGTGTGGAGACGGATCTGCGTGATCGGATTTTGCGAGGCATTCAATCCGCAGACGACGTACCAATTTCCCGCTTGGGCGATGAGTTGGCTTTTGCAAACGCTCTGACCATGGCGTTGGAACTCGAAATCAAGCTGGTAACTTTTCGCGGTCGCGGGCGCCGTCTCGGCCGCTCCCGAAGCGGCGACATTGAAACCCACCAGACCCAGAAGCGCGATTCCCGCAACGAGCGCAAATAAGCGACGCATGACATCCTCCTTGAAAACTCGGGCGTCCATCGCCCTTCTGACCTCAGAGTTTAGGTGAGCGCTTGCGGCGGTCAAAGCAAAGCTTGCGCTTTGCCGCGCCCTCTCAAAGACTAAGAGTCATGAAGAAGCATTTGAAGTTCATCGCGCTGTTTACGGTTTTAATGGCGGCCGCGCTCGGATTCATGGCCTACTTGGGCCAGGGCGCGAGCGTCGTCGGCGATCAAGTTCTGAAGTCCTCGCTCAGCACCGAGGCGCGCATTCTGCTGACCGCGATGCGCACGGAACTCGATCTTCATAAATCCCGCAAAGGCTATTGGCCCGAACGGCTTACGCTGGCCGACACGAATGGCGTGACGGTCCAGCGTTATGCTGCGGGCGTCGTCAACCCCGGCTACGAAATCAAACTCTGGTGGGGCGATCCGATGCTGCAAGGGAAAGCCATGGAGATTTGCCCCGACTGTCGGGTCACGAAAAACGGGTACAAATTGATCGCGTTGGGAAATCTCGACGACGATCCCGACTTGGACGTCTGGTACATTACGAACGAAATGGCGAAGCCCGAGCAGATGCGCGCGGACTAGAAAGACTGCGGGCGGTATTTCAATCCGCATTTCGACGCCGCCGAAGCCGCGTGAATCTGCGTGAGGCCGACGACCCGGTCCAGATTCGCCAGACGCGCGCCCTCTTGCAGGGCCGCGGTACGGTCCGCGGGCATCCCGTGATCGCCCACCGCATGGGAATCCCCCAGCGTGCGCACGAAACTCTCCAGCCGCGCTTGATGCGTGAACGGAATCTGCCGGTGCACTTCGAGCAGATAACCCGCCATGCAGTCCGCGTGCAGTTCTTTGATTTTGGTCGAAAGCAGATCCAAACGCATTCCGGGCGCGCCGTAGTCGAAACGCAGTCCCAGACGCGCTTGCAGAATGTGCGCGAACTCGTGCGCGTTCACATAGGTCAGCGCGTAATCGGCCGAGTCCATAAAGGTTCGCAGCGTGCGTCCGACCAAAACCGCGCCGAAGGCGATCTGCCCGTCGCCGATCGCCACCGCATTGGCGCCCGTGGAGTCATCGTAAAGCCCCACGCACAAAGGTTTCGGGCGATTCACGAACAACGGATCTTTGGAAGAGATGAGCGTATCCACCCAACCCGCCAGCAGATCGAAAAGAAACTTCTCGGTTTTCACGCGCGAGAACTCTTGCCGCGTTCCGTTTTCGGTGACCGCGAGCTCGTCGATTTTCAGCGGCGGGAAACGCGAGTCGGAGTTGAGCTGGCAGTAAAGCGAACCCGAGTCGTTCACCACCGGGTGCGCGGAAGCGACGGCCGACAACATAAAAAGAAGCGATGCGATCAGCGTTCTCATTCGCCCAGGTTCCATTTCTGCTCGAACACGCGCGCGCCCTCTTCGCCCATGTACTTGACGCGCACGGGATGCGTGAGCTCGCGGATGTCGGACAAGATCAGCCCGTCGACCGTGTTGAAAGCCATATCCTGATCAAAGGCCAGGAAACGCGATCCTAATTCCACGTAAATCGGAATCAGCTGCGGCGTGCGCGCGCCGGGGCGACCTTCGGCCGCTTCAATCAATTGATTAAGTTCTTGGATCGTCGGCGACTTTTCGACGAGGTAGTCCAGCTCGGCCTCGGTCAAACGGGTTTTAAAACGCGGCGGGGTTTTCACGCTGACCGTCCCGTAATCTTTGTCCCCCGCGTAGCGCGCGGCCCACTTCAGAATCAAAGCTTTCGAGACCGGCGTGAATTCGTTCGAAACGCTGACCGCACCGAAGAAGCCACGGTACTTTCCTTCGAATGCCAGAATCTTCGCGAGACCGCCGAAGAGCGTCGGCAAAGCGAAGCTCCGGCCCTGGTAGTCCTTATCCACGAACGAACGGCCGATCTCGAACATCTGCGCGAGCTTCGACGGTAAAAGCGGCGCGATTCCGAAGAACTGCCCCGTATAAAGCCCCTCGGGGCCTTTCTCGCGCAGGATGTTGTCGACGAATCCCACGCGGTAGGCACCGGCGATCCGGTTCTGCTTTTTATCCCAGACGATCAGGTGATTGTAGTCGAGGTCGTACTTATCCAGATCGCGCGCGCGGCCCGTGCCCTCGCCCGCCTCCCAGAAATTCACTTCGCGTAAACGACCGATCTCGTTCAAGACGTTCGGGATATCGCGACCGTGCGCGATCAATGCCTTCATGCCTTTCGCGTCGTTGTCCGGGGCCAAGTCATGCAGGACCTTCAGGCCTTCGATTTCCGCCTTGATGATCGCGGGGTCGATCGCTTCCGCGATGGGCTCCGCGCGCACGCGTTTCGGTTGCGCGGTCGTCTCGGTCTTCGGTACGGCCTCGCTCATGATGTAGGTGCGCAGACGCAAATACTTCATCAGATCGCGACGATCGGTGAACTTTTGGTGCTCGACCGCTTTGATCGGCGCGCCGATGGCGAAGTCGATGGACTTCCCGATCAGATCCCCGATCTCGCGGATGATCATGCTGGTGCCCGCGAAGGGGTGCACGCGCTGCATGCGGTGGAAGGTCGGGCTCGGACCGCCGTTCACGAAAACCGGCAGGACCTGTGCGTGCGGAACCTGCGCCAAGAAATCGGCGACGCCCGTTTTCCAAACGGGATCCATGGCGTGCTCATCCGAGAGTTTTTCTTTGACCGACACCGCGCCGGCGGGCGCGATCACGATGACGTGACCGTCTTGCAAGTGCTCGACGATTTTTTCGCGTTGGCGGGCATTGTAAGCGCGCGCTTCCGCGCCGCCCATGGGATTCACGAAGATCGCGTGATCCTTGAAGCCCGGAACGCTTTCCAGAAAATTGGTGGCGACGATCTTCACGTCTTTACGCACGGGCGCGAGGGCTTCCGCCACGGCGACGAGCTCAAGCCCCGAAAGCGGATGGTTGAGCGTCACGATCATCGGTCCTTCGGTCGGGACCTCTTCCAGCATCTTCAGATTAAAACGCGACGTGATGCCGAAGGACTCCAGCACTTTGCCGAAGAAGCTCTGCTCGCCGCCCTCTTTGAGTTTCGTTTGCAAACGCGCGAGCACCTCGTCCAGGCGCTTCGTTTTCAGCGCGGGCTGAAGGACGCCGCGCGCGACCGCGTTCACCAAGTGACCGGTCAGCGAATTTCTTTGCGTGAGGTGGAGTTGGACGTGCCCATCGGCCTGCACCTGGGCGCCCGGATTCAGAAAGCCCCGAACCTGAGGGACCGAAGTCGTCGTGGAGGCGCCCGCATGGACGACCTCGCAACGTTTCGCGGCCACGGCCGAAAACGGCGTGGCGAAAGACAAAAGAAGTCCGAGCGGCAGGATGAAATTCAGTGCGGTTTGGCCCATTCGGTG
The DNA here is from genome assembly GCA_019637875.1 of Pseudobdellovibrionaceae bacterium. Lineage (NCBI taxonomy): Bacteria > Pseudomonadati > Bdellovibrionota > Bdellovibrionia > Bdellovibrionales > Pseudobdellovibrionaceae > Pseudobdellovibrionaceae bacterium. Next base: position 57,409 of record JAHBUW010000018.1, read on the forward strand.
AAGATCTGAGCAAGGCCGATGCCAGGGGTGACCTAGCTAACCCCTTGGGTTCATGGGCGAATTTCGGTCTTCTTTGGCGCCGTCCTGTCGAAACCAGAGGACCGGTGACGAATTGCGGGGCCCTCCCCCAAAAACAAAAACCCCCGGGGCCGAGGCCCTCGAGGGTTTCTGCCGATCCACAACAACAAGGATCGGAGGAACGGGTCAAATCTTGGCGTCGCTTACTCGACTGGTCTTTGCGTCGACTACTCGACGGTAATCCAAGTGTTATAGATCCCGACGGCGCGGACCGCGCGGTTGAAGGTGCGGCCGTTATCGGGGTGCAGGCGGATACAGCCGTGCGAAGCGCGGGTGCCGAGGCGTTTGATGTTGCCTTCGGTGGTGCCGTGGATCGCGAAGCCGCCTTGGATGAAGACCGCGTAGGGCATGTTGCCCAGACCGCGGTAGTCGCCTTCCGGATATTTCGTCGACGTGTATTTGTCATAGATGCGACCGTTCGGATGACGATCGAAGCTCGGCGTGCCGTAACCCGAAGCGCCCGTCGACACCTTCCAAGTCGCGACGTGCGAACCGTTTTGGTAGAAGTACGCGGTTTGCGACGACTTCACGACGCGAATCCAGACCGCGCAACTTTGGCGGTAACATTTGTTCGCCATGAAATCGGGAACCATCTCGTCCGCGTTGAAACCTTCAACGTAAGGTGAGAGCCCGGTCTCATCCATGTAGTCCTGATCCATCTGATTCAGGATTTGTTCGATGTTCGGATCGAACGGATTGAGTTCGGTTTCGTCATTGGAAATTTGCGCGAATCCCGTCACGGAAAACAGAGTCACGAAAACAAGAGACATCATCAGTTTCATGCGTGGGCCCTCCCTCAGGCTGCGGTGGAAGTAAGGGAGGATGCCTGTCGGCGCAAGATTTTTTATGTCTGATTTTTCAGCACACTCTTTCCATGATCTATGCGCGCAGAGCGTCAGCCTCGTCGTCCACCTCGGGAGGAATCCATTCGATCACCTCCGCCGAACGCAGACGTTTCGCGTTTGCCGCGTAGTATAAGAGTCCGGTTAAATTGCCGACGAGAAATCCGATGAAGTGCGTGCGGTAACTCACCGCCGGCTCAAAGGCTTCCGAGGGAACGAACATCAAAATCCCGACCCCCAAAACGCGGAGCCAACGGCTGCCCCAGCTGCGGCGCGTATCGATCAAAAGATACAGCACGAGCCAAACCCCACCCATCCAATAAACGATGCCCGAGGCCCCCAAAAGGTTCACCGTGGGACCGTAAGTCGACAGCGCGATGGCGTTGATCAGCCCGCCCATGATCAGGGCTAAAGTTGGAAACATCACAATGCCGAAGTAGCCGGCCAAGAAGTAACCCAGCACAAAAAAGAGGAGCGAGTTCGACATCAAGTGACCGACATCGGCGTGGGTGACCGCCGCGGTCCACAGACGCCAATACTCTTTGTTTTCGAAAACGGTTTTCCCCGAGGAGACCGTGAGCTCTTCCAAACCTTGCGGCGAGAACCACACCCACATCGTCGTCAGGAACAGAACGAGCGTCGCGATGATCGCGGTCATGAGCGCTTCCCCATCCGGTTTGCGCGTCAGGTAAGTTCCCACGATCTTGCGGGTGAATCCAAAACTCTCGAGCGGTGAAGACATCGGTCCTCCGGTTCCCCACAAGATGAAGCCTCTCGGCGCACTGTCAATCAAGACTCGGGAAATTTTCCTGAGGTCGAATTGAGCGGGCTTTGGGCGCGGTAAATGTCAAAAAGTTCGGCGATCTGATTTCGCTCGGCCACGACGAAGTCACGGATCGCCTCTTCAAAACGCGGATCGAAAATGCGGTGGGCGCTGTAAGTGAGTCGCGGCAAAAACCCGCGCAGAAATTTGTGTTCGCCCTGTGCTCCCGCCTCGAAAAGACGAAGTCCCTTCTCGAAGACGTATTCGAGTCCTTGGTAGTAGCAGAGTTCGAAATGCAAGGACCGGTACGCCGCCCGCGCGCCCCAATGCCGACCGAAGAGCGTATCGCCCTTGATGAAATTCAGCGCGCCCGCGACCGGTTCGCCTTGCGCGTCCCGCGCGAGCACGAAAAGGATGCGGTCTTTCATCGTCTTGAAGATCTCGGTGAAGAACTCGGGCGTCAGGTACTCGTGCCCGCCGCGTTTTTCAACCGTGAGGCCGTAAAGCTCGGCCATGAGTTCACCGTGTTCCGGGGTCAGTTCATTCCCGGTCAGACGCTCGATACGGACACCGCTCGCGGCGACCTCTTCACGTTCGCGACGAATTTCGCGGCGACGCTTGGCTTTGAAGCGCGCCAAGTAATCCGCGAAGTTCCGATCCTCCGTCGGACGCAAATAATGATACTGGTAGCTGTGACGGATCAGGTAGCCCGCCTCTTCAAAGCGTGGAATCTCCTCTTCCGCGATGAAGAGCGCATGGACGGAGGAATCCCCCTCGGCCCGCGCGCGTTCGGCGATCTCGTGGGGAAAATTCCCTTCTCCCAGAAGCCTGGGCCCCGTCGCGGGTGTGAACGGCACCGCCATGACCCGCTTTGGATAGTAGCGCCCCCCATGATGCTCATAGGCCTGCGCCCACTGGAAATCGAAAATATATTCACCGTAACTGTTCGTCTTCTGGAAGCTGACCGCGGCGCCCACAAGCCGATCTTGATCGTAGCGGGCTTCGATGCGGGGGTACCACCCCGTTCGACGCCCTAAAGAACCGCTCACCTCAAGCGCGCGCAAAAATTCATAATCCCAGAAGGGAAAATTTTTCGGGGCGAGGGCAGACCATGCCTCGGGCGAGAGCTCAAGAATGCTGTTGTGAACGTGGGTCTTCATTGTTAAGTGACGGGACTCATTTGAGGGAACATCCAGAGCGCAGCTTTCCACCGAGAGGCATCGAAAGACAAGGGAATGACACGAACGGGCATCGAAACCGAAGATCAAATCCAAGAGCAAACGACCAAACCGAAGATGTTCGTGGTCTTTGTTCATAACGATCCGGTCACGCCCCGTGGCTTCGTGGTTGAAGTGCTGACCCGTTACTTTCAGAAAAACGCCGAACAAGCGACGCAAATCATGATGACCGCCCACACCCAAGGCATGGGCGCGGTGGGCGTCTACACGTTAGAGATCGCCGAAACCCGTTCCTCCATCGCCAATCAGTACGCGCGGGAACAGGGCTTCCCCCTTCACTTCTCCGTCCAAGAGGAAGATCAAAAATGAAACTCAGCTTCGCGCTTTCGCTCCTGATGCTCGTGTCCACTTCTCACTTTGCGCAGGCGGCCTCTCCCCGTTGCATCGAGAACTTGGTCAAGGGTGGTTACTGCAACGACACCCAAGCCGAGATCATCTGCGAGCTCGCTCCGCAAAGCGCCATCGGCTGCGCGATGGACATGGTGGACATGAAAATGTCGGCCGACATTTTCGACGCTCTCGACTACTGCCGTTTTCCCTTCCCCGCGCCCGCCGCACCTCCGAGGGTGTCCGCTTCGCGTTAGGACCCTTGCCCGGGATTTTCTCCCGGAGATCTGGAAATTCAGAACAACTCTTATGTTCAGCGCGATTCAGGGAGTGAATCACGGGTGGCAAGGAACTTGAAGTTCCGTCACGGCATCGGGCTTCTGTCGAGCCCGCCAACCACAACAAGGAAGTCGTCATGAAACTCGCATCGACCGTGCTCCTCGCCGCCCTCGCCCTTTCTCTTCCCTCTTTCGCCAACCAAACCGCTCCCGGACAACCGCCCGCGCAAAACACTAAAGAAGTCTCGATCGGTGTGAGCGAAGCTTATGTGCCCGCAGGTTTTGACTCGACCACCGAGGCCTACGTCATCGTGTCGGGCATGTTCAACAACGGCTGCTACCAGTGGTCGCGCGCCGAAGTCCGTCACGTGGATGACTTCAATCACGAAGTCAGCACCTTCGCGAAAGTCAGCCCCGGAATGTGTCTGATGGTGCTGGTCCCCTACCAAAAAGAAGTGAAGCTGGGGACGCTGAAATCGGGTAAACACATCGTTCGCTTCGTCGGCGGCGATGCCACTTACCTGGAAAAAACCTTCGAAGTTGAATAAGGACCGGGGACATGAAACCGGCCTTCTTCCCGAAGACCATGACCGCGGGCCTGATCCAGGCCGGCGGTCTTTTTTTGAGCCCATGGACGCGTTTGGTGATCGGTCTTTTGTTTCTGGCTTCGATCACGGCGGGCTGTCAGCGCGCACGTTTTGAAAATCGCGTTTGGTCCGCGGCCTCGCCCGACGATCAAAGCCCGCAGGCGCTCTCGTGGGCGCAAGATTCGGACTTCACCGAACAGCAGATGGAACTTCACGTCGGAAATGAAACTCTTCTGCGCAAAGTGCAGAAGATCGACGGCGTCGAGGTCGAAGGTGCGGTGACGAAAGAAGTTCGTCTCGTGGACGATGACGCCTCGACCCCGGTGTACATCGCGCAACGAAAACTCGAAGGCGCGCTGAAGTTCCTGCCCCGCACGGAGCTTCTGCTTTACCGCGCGAACGAAGACCGGATCCGGCGGCAATACTTAAAAAATCTCGAAGCCGAGGGACTGCACGCCGACGCTCCGGGAAAAATCGTGATCACCGAGCGTGATGGCAAGTTTTCGCCCGAGCTGCGGGTCGAGATCTCGGATCCGAAGACGGGACAATTCTTTCGCGACAGCTACAGCCTGACGGGGGTGCGCATCGAACGCGTCAACGTGGGGCTCAGCTTTAATGCAGAGACGCGGTTCGCGCAGGTCTTCCCGCAGGGGCCGCGCAAAAGTCAGCTGGCCTGGGTGCCCGTCTTTTGGACCCAAGCCTCGCCGAAGCTGACCGGGACCTATTTCAGCGTCACCTCCCGCTCGGGACAGACGCTGGGCGCAGCCAATGATCGTTACGCCTTCGCGCTGGACGATCTGCGTTTCGATCAGCTGCAAGTCTACTACTTCGTCGAAAACTTTCTGAACGGTCTGCGCACGCGACACGGTTTTCAACTGCCGCTGCGCCTGCAAGTGGAGACCCACATCGGTTATCCGGAAAGCTCCAACGCCGCCCTTTACCACCAGAACATTCTGCGCTTCGGGACGGGCGACGGCGTCACTTACCGCGACCTGATGCGCGATCCGACCGTCGTCATGCACGAGGTCGCCCACGCGGTGATCGAAGCGCTCGCGCACCTGCCGCCCCAAGGTGAAGGCGGCGCGATCAACGAAGGGGTCGCGGATTTCCTGGCGGCCAGCTACCTGGATACGCCCCGTATGGGCGAAGACAGCTTTATCGGCGGTCCCTATCGTCGCAATCTGGACAATTCAAAGAGCCTCGACGACCTCTCCGGAAAGACTTACGCCGACTCCGAGATCGTCAGCGGTTTTTTGTGGGCTCTGCGCAAAGAATGGGGCGCGGAAAAAACCGAGGCCTTCACCTTGCGACTTCTTGCCCGCCTGATGCCGGATGCGGATTTCGCGACCTTGCGGGCGCAAATGCACGAGCTGGGCGCGGGTCTGCCCGAAGCCGAGCGCGCGATTTTGGAAACGACTCTTCACGAAAGGAAATGGCAATGACGGAAACCCTGATCATCGTCGGGCTCTGGACCTTTTCGGCGTTACGTCCCGTGGAGGCGACGCCGGCAGGCGAGCTTCGCCACTTCATCAAAGCCCCCACCGCCACCGAAAAGATGATCTTCGAATTTCGCGAGGACGGCACCGAACGCCTGCGCTGGGACCTTCTGGACGAGGGGAAGTTTTGTGAACGGACGAGCACCTACGTTTGGCAAAACAACGAGCTGACCTCGACGGTCACCGCCCTTCATGAAGGGAACGATCCGTCCTGCGGGGCGGATCCCGAGATGGTGGTCGGGCAAACGACCACGACTCCGGCAAGAATTGAAAATAATCAACTGATCCTGACTCTGCCGGTCTCGACGGACCGGGCGGAGCTCGTCTTTGATCGAAATCCTGAATGGTGCCCCAAAGTTTTGGCCGAAGAGGAATCCTGCGGATAGCAGTGCTGCGCGGCATCGAGCAGTCCACGGGCTAAGACCGCGTGCCTGAAGGGTCGCTCTTTGGTAAGACTGAGAGCTTATGAGCACCGAAAAATCGAAGACGCCCCTGTTCGCACCGGTCAAACCGGATGTTCAACTCCCTCGCCAAGAAGAGCAGCTTCTGGACACTTGGGATGCGGGACGAATTTTTCAGCGCTCCATGGATCCGGCCGGTCGCAAAACCTATTCGTTCTACGACGGCCCCCCGTTCGCGACGGGTCTTCCCCACTACGGACACTTGCTCGCGGGCGTGATCAAAGACGTCGTTCCCCGCTACTGGACGATGAAGGGTTATACCGTGCCCCGCCGTTTCGGTTGGGACTGCCACGGCCTGCCGGTCGAATACGAAATCAACAAGACCCACAAGATCGAAAGCCGCAAAGACGTCTTCAAGATGGGCGTCGACAATTACAACGCCGCTTGCCGCGGGATCGTGAAACGCTACTCGGAAGAGTGGAAGACCACCGTCCGGCGCGTGGGCCGCTGGGTCGATATGGAAAACCCCTACTTCACCATGGACGTGGAGTTCATGCAGTCGGTGTGGTGGGTCTTCCAACAGCTGCATGCCAAGGGCTTGATCTACGAAGGCTACAAAGTCGTTCCCTACTCGGTGGGGATCTCCACGCCGCTTTCGAACTTCGAAGCCAATCAGAACTACAAGATGGTGCAGGACCCGGCGCTGACGGTCAGCTTTCCGATTCTGGAAATGCCCGGCGTTTCGATGCTCGCTTGGACGACGACCCCTTGGACGCTGCCGTCGAACTTGGCGCTCGCCGTAGGACTCACCATCGACTACGTGAAGGTGCGTGAAGTCGCGACGGGTGCACAGTACATCCTCGCCGAGGCTTTGCTGGCGTCTTCGTTCAAAGATCCGAAAAAAGACGTCGAAGTGATCGAGGTTTTGAAAGGCGAAAAACTCGTGGGGCTGACCTACGAGCCTTTGTTCACCTACTTCGCGGATCGCCGCGCGAAGGCCGCCTTCCGGGTCATCTCGTCGGATCACGTGACGACCGAAAGCGGGACCGGCGTGGTCCATATGGCCCCGGCCTTCGGGGAAGAGGATTACTACGCCTGCCAAAAAGCCGGCATCCCCATCGTCAATCCCGTGGACGACGACGGCATGTTCACCGCGGAGGTTCCGGACTACATGGGTCAACGCGTGAAAGACGCCGACAAGTCCATCATCGCGGACTTGAAAAAGAAAAACCGCGTCTTCAAACAAGATACGATCCAGCATAGCTATCCGTTCTGCTACCGCTCGGATACGCCGCTCATCTACCGCGCGGTCTCGTCGTGGTTCGTGAAGGTCGAGCAGATCAAAGAGGACCTGATCAAGGCCAACGCGACGACGAACTGGGTTCCCGATCATTTACGCGATGGCCGCTTCGGCAACTGGCTCGAGAACGCCCGCGACTGGGCGATCTCGCGCAACCGCTTCTGGGGAACGCCGCTGCCGCTCTGGAGAAACGCCGAGGGCGAAGTCATTTGCGTGGGTTCGCGCGCGGAACTTGAAAAACTCTCCGGGAAAAAGATCGACGATCTGCATATCGAGGTCGTCGACAAGATCGAAATCCCCTCACCCACCGGCAAGTCGCCTTTACGGCGCATCGAAGGGGTTCTCGACTGCTGGTTTGAGTCGGGCTCGATGCCCTACGCGCAGTGGGGTTATCCTTCGACGAACGTGGAAGAGTTCAAAAAGGCCTTCCCCGCGGACTTCATCGCGGAAGGTCTGGATCAGACGCGCGGCTGGTTCTACACGCTGATGGTGATCGGCACCGCCCTTTACGGGAAGGCGCCCTTCAAAAACGTCGTCGTGAACGGACTGGTGCTGGCCGAGGACGGCCGGAAGATGTCGAAGTCTTTGCGGAACTATCCCGACCCCATGGAGGTTTTGAATCAGCACGGGGCGGACGCGCTTCGCCTTTATTTGATCGACTCTCCCGTCGTGAAGGCGCAAGAACTCAAGTTCTCGGAAAAAGGTGTCTTCGATATCGTTCGCAAGATCCTGTTGCGGTGGTGGAATTCTTATTCCTTCTTCGTGAACTACGCGAACATCGACGGCTTCGTTCCACGCGGGGACGCGAAGAAATCGCCGAACATTTTGGATCAGTGGGTGCTCTCGCGCCTGAATAACCTGATCCAGAACACCGAGCGCGAGATGAACGCGTACCGCCTTTACAACGTCGTTCCGCACCTGCTCCAGTTCATCGAAGAGCTCACGAACACTTACATCCGTTTCAATCGCTCGCACTTCTGGCAAGATGGCATGCCGGAAGAAAAGCGCCTGGCTTACGAAACGTTGTTCGAAGTTCTGACGACGCTGTCGCGACTGATGGCTCCCTTCGCGCCATTTCTGGCCGATGCGACTTACCAGAACCTCGCCAAGGCGATGAAGGACGGGAAAGACAGCGTCCACTTGGAAAGCTTCCCGACGGCGGATACGTCCCTTCTGCGCCCGGAGCTGGAAGAAGCCGTGCAGGCCATGGAGGTCCTGGTCCAACTGGGCCGCAATCACCGCGAAAAGATCCAGGTGAAAGCGAAGATCCCCTTGAACCAGATCCGCATCATCCACCGCTCGGCCACGGTGCTCGAGACTTTGAAGAAGTTCGAGCCCTACTTCCTGGACGAACTCAACTTCCGCAAAGTCGTCTACGACGCGAACGAAGACCAGTACGTGCAGATCTCGGCGAAGGCGAACTTCCCGGTCCTGGGAAAACGCCTGGGCGCGAAGATGAAATCCGTCGGCGCGGGCATCCAGAAGCTCGCCCTTGCGGATCTTCTGCGGCTGGAGCGCGGTGAAACCCTGCAGGTCGACGGCGAAGACATCCAGCTTTCGGATGTTGAGATCCGTCGCGCGCCGAAGGACAACAATCCGAACCTCGCGACCCACCAGATCGTTTCCATCGAGGTGGATCCGACCGTCACGCCCGAGCAGGTGCGGGAAGGACTCGCCCGCGAGGTCATGCGGAAGATCCAGGCCGCGCGCAAATCGGCGGACTTCCAAATGGACGACCGCATCCAGCTTGAGATCGCGTGCGAAGGTCCCTTGCGCGAGGCCGTCGAGTTTCATCGTGAAATGATCTTGAGCGAGACCCTCACGAAGGACTTCAAACTTCTGCCCCTGGCCCAGGATCCGACGGGCGCGCACACCGAATCCATCGACATCGACGGCGATGGCCTGAAGATCGGCGTGCGGGCGCTCCCGCGCGGATGACGAGCTTCGAGTTCACCGCCATCGCGCACGTCGAATCGCCTTTCAAGGGGAAATTCGGCGTGCCCCGTCAGCCCGCGCTCGCCTCGCGGGCGAAAGCGCGTTTGGTGTTCGCGAACGACCCCGACCTGCGCCACGCCCTGCGGGGACTCGAGGGTTTTTCCCACGCTTGGGTGATTTTCGTTTTTCATCTGCACGGCGCGAAGAAATGGAAACCCTCGGTGCGCCCGCCGCGTTTGGGTGGCGACGTGAAGATGGGCGTGCTCGCGTCGCGCTCGATGCATCGGCCGAACCCCGTGGGCCTTTCCGTGGTGAAAATCGAAAGCGTGGATCTCGACGCCCCCGAGGGACCCGTGATCGCGATCAGCGGTCACGATCTTCTGGACGGGACGCCGGTCCTCGACATCAAACCTTATCTGCCCTACGCGGACGCAGTCGCGGGCGCGACCAGCGCCTGGGCCGAACCCGAAGTGCCCCGCCGTCCCGTGCTGTTTTCGCCAGAGGCTTTGCGCACGATCG